>NZ_QKAP01000051.1 GCF_003247215.1 Malonomonas rubra
AGCTATTATTCGATATATATAGCCCAACTCTACTGAGAGGAGACCAGCCGTCTTCGTCTGATGATTGTTCAACTGCTGTCCTTAGTAAATTCACAAGACAGGTGTCACCCCGTGGTGATTTTGTTTACTGGAACGACAAAAAAATGCTCCCCTCGTTTGAGGGGAGCAGTCTCGTGAGAAAGTTTCGAGAAAGTTTGCGATTTGAAAATCGCAACTTGCTGAAATTCCTCGGGTTATTGGTGGAGGTGGCGGGAATCGAACCCGCGTCCGAAAGCTTTCCACGTAAGGCTTCTACATGCGTAGTCTGCGCATTGAGTTAACCGGGGGAAGCTCCCACAGACAGGATATTCAACCGGCGAGTCTGCTTAAGTTTCACTCCAGCGCCACAGACACTCGCTGAAGCTATCCCACTGCTTGTACGTTTCATGTCCTACATGGGCGATAAGTCATGAAACGTGGTCGCTTAATTAAGCGGCCAGTGCGTAACTAACGTCAGAGTCTGCGTTTAGTTAAGTTGGGCTTTTTACGAGGCCAGCCCACCTCGGCATGCCACCTTCGTTTCCGTCCCCCGTCGAAACCTTGACACCCCCTTTAAATTTATTTGTTAATAAGTTGCGTTTTTTAGACAATTCATTATCTCATTTTTCTAAACATATTCCAAGCTATCGATAGGCGTTTTTCATAGCCTTCGACATTTCGCGATCAGCCTCTTTCTGTTTAATTGTCTGTCGCTTGTCATGCAATTTCTTACCGCGACCGATACCTATTTCTAGCTTGATATAGTTACGCTTGAAATAAAGCTTGGTCGGTACCAGTGCTAACCCTTTCTGTTCAGTCAAACGGATCAACTTGTCTATTTCGGCATGATGCAGCAACAACTTGCGCACCCGGGTTGGATCGTGGTTTTCCCGATTACCGAAATCGTACGGGCTTATATTCATATTATTAATAAACACTTCGCCGTTTTTAATTCGACAAAAAGACTCTTTTAAGTTTACCTTCCCCAACCTAACCGCCTTGACCTCGGTCCCAGTCAGTACAATTCCTGCTTCAAAGGTATCTTCGATATAATAATCGTGATAAGCCTTTTTGTTGGTGGCAATAACTTTAATGCCCATACTAACTATCCGCCCGCGCTTTGATGTTGACGATGTGCGGCATAAAAGCCTCCCGTTTCAACTTACGGGTTACAAACCTGATGCCGAGAAAGGTCACGATCAGAAAAGTAACTCCAAGCAGTGCGGAGAACAATGACGGTTCGATCCCTAAAGTTCCTCGATCACCGATGTTCTGCCCGATCAAAGCTCCGATCAGTAACCCGATTATCGGTACGATGTAAAGCATAAAAGAGGATTGCAGGAAATGCTTAGTGCTAGTAACAATCCTTACCCGGTCACCAACCTTCGCCCCAACACCGTTAAAAGCGTCGACTAACATAACCTCTCCGTCGTCCCCCATTTTACAGACACTGCTCGACGGGCAATGATCACATGCGCTGTTCCGCTTGCACTGCACAACTGCAATCTCTGGCGCTTTCAACTCGACAACCGTGCCGACCTCTTCAATCATACTGAGGTTTCTCCCTGGTGGAAAACTTGGACAATCTCCTCAGTCCTCCCCGGAGCGACAAGATAATCAAAAATTTCATTTTCGGCAACTGCGGTCTCCGGTTGCAAAACCTGAAATTCAGCCAATTTGCCGACTTCCAAAGAACCGAGCTGAGCGGCCAACCCCAAAGCATCGGCACCACCCGATGTTGCCATTTTCAGTAGCGTCGGCGCATCGCACTCTCCCCCAAACCAGTTGTGAGCAAAAGCGATTTCGTCCCAAACAGAGAGACTGTCATTGCTTGCCATGCTGTCGGTCCCGAGGCTGAGGTTTATTCCGGCTTGCAACAGTTGCGCAACGGGAGCCTTGCCAACCTTTAGTTTGGCGTTGGAACGGGGGCAAAGCACCAGACTCATCTGCTGTTTCGCGAGAAGCTCAATTTCGCGACCGCTAAGTTGCACTCCATGTACCAACAGATTCTTCGGAAACAGGCCGGCGTGGCGGTGTAAATATTCAGCCGGTCGGCAACCGCTTCCCTTCGGGATCAGGTATTTCCATCCAACCGATGGATAAAACCGTTTTGCCAAATCGCCTCCACCGTGAACGACAAACTCAATCTCCTCTGGCGACTCGGCGAGATGGGTACTGCAGGGCAGGTTCTGCCGAAAACATTTCTCATACACATCTTTCAGGTAATCGGCACTAATGGTGTACGGAGAATGGGGAGAAATCCCCAACTGCATCAGCCCTACCCGCTCTTCAGCCAACAAGGAACGCAGCTCATTCCGAAATCGGCTGATAATCTCCGGATCGTGACCGAGGCTTTCCAAGTAGAGGACACCGTGAAGCATCGTTCCCTGATAGACTTTACGGCTCGAGTATTGGGAAAGAATATCACCAACAGCACCGGTTCCTGCAGCCAAAGACTGCCGTATGCCATTGGCAACTGAACAACTGTAGGCCTTTTTCCCAAGTTTCCGCTTCACCCGAACCAGACGTAAGATCCAATCGACAAAATTATCCGGTTCGGTAGTTTCTCCAAATTGCTGTGCCCAAAGCGGAAAGTCGGTTAATTCAAGATGAGTATGTGCGTTCACCAACAACGGGAGCAGCACACAATCGGGAAACTCGACGACCTGAACTTCTGGATGGGCACGACGTAGGTCGGCAAATCTGCCAATAGACACAATTTTACCGTTCACAGCGAGCAACGCCCCACCGATAATCGGTGGGGCGTTTCCGGGTACCAGATATTTTGCACAATAAATCTTGGTCAAAAAAGCAATCCGTCAAGCAAGTCAGCAGGCCTGGCGTACTTGATCAAAAGGGGGGAAAATTCCTTTGATAGCAACCAACAGGTCCTGTATTTCATCTTTTTCTACAATAGCACATTGTTCCCGCAAAACATTATCCAGAATTTCGTCAGTAGTCAACGGATTGGCAAGTACCACTCGGAACACAGTCAAGGTTTCATTGTGGTAGCGCACAGATTTGAGTCGCGTCCGTGAGACAAAGGACTTTCCCGCTTCGCGCTGATATTTCTGCACAAGCCTCGTCAGTTGATCAAGCAGTTCGTTCACCTGGGTTGTCTGTTCTTCGGTTGCGCGCAGTAACGACTGTTGCAGCCATGCCGGATTGTAGCGATAAGTAAAAATATTCAGCTCCGGTTCACTCATCAATTCAAAATCGGGATGCGCAATAACTTTATCGGCAAACTGCCGAGCCCGACCGATCCCCATGTCGATCAGCAGTTCATAGCCTTTTCGACCGATGATCGACAACCCGGCATGGACCAACATTGATTTTCCGGGGCGTGACCCCTCTAGAGTGTGGCTACCAAGGTCCTTGGATCCGTGACGTAGAATATATGCGGCATGATGCTCGATAGCTGAAAGTGCTGTCGGGTCCTTAAACAGGACCATACCCGCCCCCATCGGCACATAAAGTTGCTTGTGGGCATCTATTGTTACCGAATCGGCCCGTTCAATCCCCTTCAGTAGATGTTTGTGTGTCGATGAAAACAGAGTAGGCCCCCCCCAAGCTGCATCAACATGGAAATGGCAACCTTCTTCAGCGGCAAAATCAGCCATCTCGTCCAACGGATCAACATTCCCAGTTTCCGTGGTACCAGCGATACCGACGATCGCCAATGGTCGAATCCCCTGTTTCTTCAAGCGCAAACATTCATTTTTCAACTGCTTCAGATCGATCCGGTTATTTTCATCGGTATCGACAGAGACGAGATTATCACGACCAATGCCAAGGATATCGATCCCTTTGCCCAGCGAATAATGTCCGCGCCGAGAAACCAGTACCGCCAATCCATTGCAATCGAGGTGTTGCAGCGCCTTTAGAAAACCTTCCTGGGCAATGCCGCGAAAATTTCCGGACGGTCCGCACAAGAGATTTCGCGCAACCCACAGTGCGGTGATATTAGCGATCGTGCCACCTGAGCAAAAAGCGCCTAGAGCATGCTGACTCTTGTGAATCCACTCGGGGTAAAAGCTGTCTTCGCGGTTGTAGATCAGGCGATGCAACATCGCCAGCACCTGTCTTTCCAACGGTGTAAATGCTTTGGAGGTTTCTACTTTAACCAGATTCTGGTTGAGGGCGGTCATAATCCGCGACAACGGCAGCATGAAATAGGGCAAAGCCGAGGTCATATGACCGATGAAGCTGGGAGCGGAGGTATGCACCGACTGGGCGACCAGTTTCTCCTTAACGAATTCCGTGTACTCGGAAACGAATTTCGGTTCTTCCGGAATCCGCGGGTCGGCGAAGTCCTTTTCGATCTCCTCCATTTCCCGCTCCAGAGCCACAACATGCTCCTGCAGAAAACCGGTCACATTATCGGTGATCGCCTGATCGATCGCACCAAGGGTGGAATCGGGAGCTTCGGGAACAGTGAAAATACGATACAGGTTCTCAAGATTGGCCTGAGCCATTTCTTTCTTCATCATCGGCTTACGTCCCCCAATCTAAAGGGTTACAAAACAGCAATCAGTAAAGAAGAAAACCATTATCTATCAAACGGGTTTTACCTATAAACACTGCTAACAGCAGCACCGAGTCTGCATCGACCTTCCGCTGTTCCTCAAGGGTCAGTTGATGGCAGATTTTAATGTAATCGATCCGTGCTTCTGACTGTGTGGAAATCTTTTCCTTCAGCGTCTCGATGATTTCGTGGCTATCAAGGTCGCCGACCGATGCCATCCGTCGAGCGACTTCAAGTGACTGAGAAAGCACCAAAGCCTGCTGCCGTTGCGAGCCACTCAGGTAGACATTCCGCGAACTCATCGCAAGTCCGTCATCTTCACGGAAAATCGGCATGCCGACGACTTCGACCGGCATGTTCAAATCGAGTACCATGCGATGAATTACAGTCAGCTGCTGGAAGTCCTTGTTGCCGAACAGGGCAACATGTGGCTGAACAATATTAAAAAGCTTGTTGACAACCGTTGTCACACCCCGAAAATGACCGGGACGAGTGGCACCGCACAAAACCTCGGTAATACCTTCGACATCGACATAGGTCGCATAACCTCTGGGATACATTTCATTGATCAGCGGCGCAAAGATGATATCAACACCGATTTTTTCCGCCAGTTCAGAATCCCTCTGCAGATCTCGTGGATAATCTTCAAAATCCTCCCCCCGCCCGAACTGGGTCGGATTGACGAAAATTGAAAGTACTAGCAGGTCACCACGCTTGCGCCCTTCCTTAAGGAGTGATAAATGGCCATCGTGCAGATAGCCCATGGTTGGGACAAAGGCAATCTGTTGCCCTTTCCCTTTTGCTTCTTTCACCCGCTGCTGCATGGTTGCAACTGTCGAAACAATTTCCATGATCGCCTGTCTTATTTGAAGGAATGATCAATGGTCGGAAATGCTCCCGACTTTACTTCAGAAATGTAATCGCTGATCCCCTGAGAAATGGTTTCGGAAATATCAGCGAAACGTTTGACGAATTTCGGCGAATACTTATCGCACAGGCCGAGTATATCGTGAATCACCAACACTTGGCCGTCACAATCTGCCCCGGCGCCGATACCGATGGTCGGAATCGTTACTGCTTCGGTCACTGCTTTCGCCAGATCGCGCGGAATTCCTTCGAGTACCAGAGAAAAAGCCCCAGCATGCTCAACCGCTTTGGCATCAGCGAGAATCTTGCGGGCCTGCTCTTCCTGGCGCCCCTGCACCTTGAAACCACCCATCCGATGGATCGATTGGGGGGTCAGGCCGATGTGCCCCATCACCGGAATGTCGATATCGACAATGGCACGGATCGTCTCGGCCATATGTTCGCCACCTTCCAGCTTGACGGCATGGGAACCGGCTTCTTTGATCAAACGCCCTGCATTGCGGCGCGCCTCTGTAATATTGACCTGGTAGCTCATAAACGGCATATCGGTAATGATCAACGCCTGCTCGCTGCCGCGTACTACGGCGCGAGTGTGGTAGATCATCTCTTCCAAAGTTACCGGCAGCGTGTTGTCGTAACCAGAACAAACCGATCCAACAGAGTCACCAACCAGGATCATGTCGACCCCGGCTACGTCCATCAATTTCGCAAAAGGATAATCGTATGCAGTTAGTACGCTGATTTTTTCCTGCTGCTTCATCGCAGCGATGTCGAGTATGGTTTTTCGTTTTTTCACAAGTATTTCCCTGGGGTTAAAGCAAAAATGCCTTTCGCTAAAGACGAAAGGCATTTCAGTAACAGAGAGAACGTTTTCTCCCTGATTATGGCTTATCACCTTCCGTCCCGGTCACGATCGATCCAGGCGGTTTTTTTTGTAAGCAGCCTACGGGAATGCGGCTCCGGTACAAGTCCCGTGCCTCCCGCAAAAGGCGTTTACGATATATCACAGTGAACTTTTAGTTGTCCACAATCTTTTCCTGAATATTCACGAAAAAGGAGGTCATTCTTTGCCACCAATCAGGCGTTTCCCGTCACTATAAGCATCGGCACGTTTATTGCCGAGATCCCAGTATTCTCTAACTCCACCAAGATACACCAACGGATCAAAACGCCGCACATCGATCTTTTCATCCAAAGTATAAGCAGATTCAGCAGCATGGATCTGCAAGACCTCGGCAATCAACAACCTATAATCACCCAAGTCTATTTCCTGAGAGAGTCGACATTCGACATTGAGTGGAGATTCAACCAACATCGGCACCTTGACAATCTCCGCAGGCTCGAGCGACAAACCGGTTTCCTCCAGTTTGTCATCCCTATGCCCGCTGCGGATACCGCAATAATCGGCCTCTACAGCCAGAGACGCAGGTACCATATTAACCACAAACTCGCCGCTCTGGGTGATATTTTTATAGGTTTTGCGACCCTTGTTCAGTGACACGGCCATAGTCGGCGGCGTTTTACTAACTATGCCGACCCAAGAGGCGGTCATCAGGTTCGCAGTCCCGCTGATGTCTGTGCTGGTGATGATCGAAGTAGGTTGTGGAAAATAGGTTACACAGGGCCCAAGTTGTCTTTTTTGCATCTGCATATCTCCTAAACAACAAGGGGCAGACGCTTACCGCCTGCCCCGCAAAAATATAATAACGTAAGGTTGTTTCAGCCGGCCAGGAAATTATCCAGCGTCCGCAACAGGACAGTAAAAGGATGGAAGTTGCGCAGCGATTCGGTCTGCAGAGACTGTCGCAATCCTTCAAAAGCCCTCAACTTTTGCCGCCGCAAATTGAAGAACTGATTCGGATTGTCTGGTGATTCCATGGCAACTTGTTGAACTATTCGCACCATAACAGAGTGCATTGAACCGAGCAAGGATTCCTTCGCCCGACGATCCCAGCGATCGCGAACCGGAACCTGTTCTAACATCTCAAAAATACTGTCACAGGAGAGTTTTTCATCCACCAGCACTTTCATCCGTGCCAAGTGTTCCAAATCTCCGCCAGAGAGTCTTGTCATGCAGATCAAAGGGAGAAAATCGGCAAGATACTTCAACGTCGACAACTTCAATGCAACGGCATCGTCAATCCCCTCCGCATTCAGTTTTTCTTGCTCAAGCTGGCAGTACTGCCACTGATCTGCACTCAAGATTTCCGGCAGCATCTTGGTGTACTGGTTCAACTGGTCAACAATCAGCTGTAAGTCAGTCTCCTCTTCGGGCAGTTCCATGCCACTGCTCAAGGCATAAGAGCAATAGGAGCGAAGCACATCCTCCAACTTAAGTAACAGATCGTACTGCAGCGATGAAGAGATCTTGTTGTCGAGGGCGAACAGTGCCTTGCGCATTTCATTGCCATCGAGAATGTAGTCGAAGACCAAATAGAAATTCGCGACCGTCACTTGGCTGCGACCGGTCAGCCGACTCATGGTCTGGCAAAAAGTACTTCCGGCTTGATCGACAACCCGGTTGGTGAGCATGGTCGCCGTGATCTCTTTGGCCAGAGGATGGCGCGGCAGAACTGCCGCATAACGATCTACTGCTTCTTCGGGAAAATAATCAAACAGCAGCTGCGTTACCACCTTGTTGTCAGGCAGCTCAGAGTCGAGCAGCGCACGGTAAAGGAACATCTTACTGTAGGCCAGCAAGACGGAAAGTTCAGGCCTCAACAGGGCCGCTGGCTGACGGGACGTAACTTCCTTACGGTCAGGCAGAAATTCACCACGCCGATCGAGCAACCCTGAGCGACCGAGTCGATCAAGCTGCTCCAGATACGGTTCTACATCATCCCGGCAACGGATTTCATCAAGAGAGATCGACAGAGTCTGGGTGTAATTGTTCGCCAAGACATCCTGGCAAACAGTCTCTTCCATCTCCTCCAGCAATTCATACCCGGCCTCGACATTTTTTAACAGCTTATCCTGATGCAGGAGCTGCAGTAAAATTTTCAGATTCACTTCATGGTCTGAGCTGTCGACACCGGCCGAGTTATCGATTGCATCAGTGTTCAGCCGCCCGCCACACTTGGAATACTCAACCCGGGCCAGTTGGGTCATGCCGAGGTTTCCACCTTCACCGATGACCTTGGCCCGCAGTTCCGTCGCGTCGACCCGGACAGCATCATTTGCCCGATCACCTGCATTTTCGTTGGATTCATTTGTCGCTTTGACATAGGTTCCGATCCCACCATTCCAGAGCAGGTCAACCTCTGCCTTGAGCAGCAGCTGAATCAGCCCTGGCACATCAATCGTATCTTGGCGCACACCAAGCCACTTGGCAACCTGCGGCGACAGGGGGATTTCTTTAAGTGAGCGTGAATAGACTCCGCCACCCTCGGAGATTAACTCCGGGTTGTAGTCCTCCCAAGTGGAACTAGGCAATTTGAACAAACGCTCGCGCTCCTGATAGGATGTTTCCGGATCGGGGTCGGGGTCGAGGAAAATATGCATATGATTGAAAGCGGCGCACAGCTTGATTTTACGTGACAGCAGCATGCCGTTGCCAAACACATCTCCGCTCATATCGCCGACGCCGACCACGGTGAAAGGCTCATCTTGAATATTGTGACCCTTTTCGCGGAACAGACGCTTGACACTCTCCCAGGCTCCCCGCGCGGTGATGCCAAGTTTCTTGTGATCATATCCGTGTGAACCACCACTGGCAAATGCATTGCCTAACCAGAAACCATACGATTCGCTGACGGCATTGGCGGTATCAGACAAGTGTGCGGTTCCCTTATCGGCCGCAACGACTAAATACGGGTCCTGGTCATCGTAGGCGATCACTCCGGCTGGTCGAACAACTTGATCACCCACACGATTATCGGTCAGATCAAGCAACCCACGCATCAAAGACTGATAGGCGTCCTTGACATATCCTGCCATCACATCACGATTCTTACTGGATCGCTTGGTGACAAAGCCCCCCTTCGAACCGACCGGCACGATAACAGCATTCTTGGTCATCTGCGCCTTGACCAGTCCAAGCACCTCGGTTCGGAAGTCATCGGGCCGATCCGACCAACGGATACCACCACGAGCAACTTTACCGCCACGCAAGTGCACTCCTTCCATCGTCGCTGAATGCACATAGACTTCGTACAATGGACGAGGATTCGGCATATCGATAACACCTAGTGAGCTGACTTTAAAGGAAAAGAAATAGTCTTCCTGATCACAGCGCAGAAAGAAATTGGTTCGTACCGTTGAATCAATCAGGTTAAACAGGGTACGCAGAATCCGGTCTTCGTTAGGGTCAGAGACCTCTTCAAGGGCTGCGGCCAACTCCTGCCGGATTGGGGAAAGTGCGTCCAATTCTCGGTCCATCGGATCGGCCCAAGCCTCATTCGGTTTAAAGCGCGCTTCGAAATAGCGATACAACAGCAACGCCACAGACGCATTATGGATCAGCGCAAACGCGACACGCCGCTTGGTAAAGGGACACCCGAGCTGAAAATAGTAATTGCGATAACCTCTAAAAACGTCGATCTGCTTCCAGCTGAGACCCGTCAATGACAACAACCGATGCAAGTAATCGTTTTCGACTTCTTTCCGGCTCATCACCAGCAAAGCTTCAATTAATAGAGGTTTCAGATCCTTGAACGGGGTTGCGCCAAGAGCGTTTGGACGGATGGCAAAACTCTTGATATAAACCAGCTCGCCGCTGACACTCAGAGAAAAATCGACCTCTTCGATAACACATAGGTCGAGGTTTTCCATGAACGGCATCAACTCGTTCAAATAGCTTTCCTGCAAACTGTAATACTGCAACCGGTAAAAATCTTCCCTTTCGTAAAAAGGCCCCCAAAGGTCGAATGAGTCCTTCCGGTCGCGTAACAGTTTCTCTATATTGCGCACGTCACGTACCGCGAAACGAGGGTGTGTACGCGATCGGTAATCCTGATAAAAAGCCTTGATATAGCGTTCCCAGATATCAAAAGAGTCGGCCGTATAATATCTTTCCAGCAGATCTCTAAATTTCAGTTCCCACGGCAAAGTCAGTCGGGTCAACCCATGTTCCAATTGCTGCAGCTCAATGAACACCTCTTTACATTTCAAGCGCAAATTGACATGCAGACTTAAGTAGTTCGGAGAGAGATGAATCAGCCGCGATTCAATGGAACTCGCATTTAAATAGCGTCGAATATAGCTTTCAAGCCGAACGATATGCTCATCCGAATAGAATTCTTTCGGCATCGTCAACAACATGGTCAGTCCCGACTCTGAGAGGCTTGGCGCGACCACCACTTTCACCCCTGCCTGACGATGCATCTGGGTAAATGAACGAATCATTCGGCGTAGATCATCTTCTCCCATGAGGAACAACTCGACCTTCGGGAAGGTGTTGATGATCTGCATCGTTTTACGATAATTATGGCTGTCACGCGGGATATTCAATTGCGCCAGAGCTGCTTCAATCCGCTTACGTAAAGCCGGGATTGAAGAGCTGTTGGTATCGATACTCTGCTGAGTGTAGAACCCCCAGAAAGCATGCTCACAATACTGATCGTCACCTACCGGCTCTCGGAAACCGAGGTATGTCAAACGTTCAAAGCGATGCAAGGCACAGCGGAGTTCAGTCTTTTCCAGAGCAACGTCAATGCCATGACCGTGCATTCTGGTCACCGGAGGAGCTTGCAATTCCACCGGATCAATATGCACATCGAACGGTTGCGTATAGAATCTATGCAAACCGATCGGTTCACAAATTTCCTCCACGGCCTGCTCGTCAGCCGTTTTATTATAGCGATAACAACGACTGGCGACCGGAATAAAGTTATCTTCCATCAGCCAGTTAAACAGGTCGGAGAATTTCTGTAAATTTTCCACCTGGGCCAACTTGCGAAAGCGTTCCAGAGTCTGTGGTCGAGAACGGTTTACAATCAAAGCGGCGATGATGATTCTTTCGACCCCCTCCTGCAACTCGGGGAGCAAGCGCTTTGGAATCTGCTCCAGTTCCAGCCAGAGGAAAGATTCTTTATCCAAGCTCGAATCGACAAGCCCAATCTGCTGCAAAACGCCATCCGTCCGCTTGACCGATAGAATCGGATGGCATATGACCCGGAAATGGAGCGAACGATGGTGGAGATACTCTTGAATCGTCGAAAAAATATGGTTTGCGTCGGTAGCGTTGGCAAACAAAAAGTAGTGCCCTGGTTGCTTCTGCTGCAACAAGGAAACTTTGACAGCACGGTCACGCTTAATTAGAAATTGTCCTGCATGGAGAAGGTTTTCGACTATCTGCTCAACAGAAAGCGCGGCAAGAAAATTGGCCGGAATCTGCTGGCGAAAAATCCCCGCCAGTTTGACAAAAAACGGCAGGTTTTCGTTCTGCCCCTGGCGGATCAATTCCTTCTCAAGGATCTCCTGCTGCATTACAGGGTCAGGATTTCCAGCCGACCGACCACCTCGCGCGACGGTTACTTTCATCGACTACTCCTCGATCATTTTTCAAAATAAGATCAACTGCTTATCGTTGAGCCACCGTTGTTTGCAACGATACTCAAAGAATAGACCACGGGATGGGGCTTAGCAAGGTGAGATTAATCGATATTTAATTCTGAGAGCAAAGCAAATACTTGGCAAGATTGGAAAAATCTTTCAGGGACAGGGTTTCCCCTCGACACCCGGGATCGATCCCTGCCGCTGCCAGAGCATAGTTGATATCGGCTATATTAAAACCGTTTGCCTGAAGGCTGTTACGGAGTGTTTTGCGTCGCTGAGTAAATGCTGCCTTTACAACCTTCCGAAAGAACTGTTCATCGACAGGATCAACACGTGGAACAAGCAGTGGCTGAAAATGTAAAACGATGGAGTCAACTTTAGGGGGAGGATTAAATGCCCCAGGCTTGACCAGTGTAACGACATCAATATCGTACCAAAGCTGACAGAGCACGGATAGAATACCGTAATCTTTACCGCCAGGTTTGGCCACCAGACGTTCACCAACCTCGCGTTGGAACATCAACACCATGCGCTGAAACAACTTGCGGTGTTCAAGCAACTTGAATACGATCTGACTGGAAATATTGTACGGCAGGTTGGCCACTAATGTGTACGGCGGATTCGGCAAAAGCTGCAACCAAGGGGTTTTAAGTACGTCTCCGGCATGCACCGACAGCCGATTGTCCTGGCGCGCGTTAAGACGCTCGATCAAATCACGATCAATCTCCATCACATGAACGTGACGGGCTAGCGGCAAAAGCTGATCGGTCAAGACGCCGAGGCCGGGACCAATCTCCACAACTTCCAGTTCGCTACTGAGTTTTGCTGCGGTGACAATCTTTCCTATCACCGAGCGATCATGCAGAAAGTGCTGGCCAAAGCGTTTTTTGGTCCGGTAACCGCTACGGCTCATTCCGATGAGTTCCTGTTCTTTTGCGGGCGTGGCCAGCGTGGGATTCTAGACTGCCTCATAACCGGGATGAAATGCAAAGTCAGGGCGTAACCGATCAGAGCAACCGGAATCCCCAGCACAAGGCTGCCGAGGCACAAGGGGGAAGCAAGCAACCAGCCGAGTTCACGCATCGCATGGTAGCTAAATTCGATGGTCGTATCAGGATGCGGAAATCCTAACAGCACGCGACCAACTTCGTATTCCATACCATAGATGAACGGTGCAGTCAGCGGATTGGTAATCCAGACACCGATCACGGCAGCAATTTTATTCTGCTTTAAAATAAAGGCAAAAATTAACGCCAGAAACATCTGGATACCGAAAGTTGGCGTCATGCCAATAAACAGCCCAAGAGCCATGCCGCGGGCGATCTCGTCTGGCTCAACCTGTAACCGGATCAATCGAATCAGATTGAGCTTGAATTGCCTGAAAAAACCAAAACGACGCCACATAGTGATCAATCCCTGCTAGAACACTCCCGCTTGTTCAAGCGGCCAACTGGAAACAGCATTCAAGGCCAGAGAAGAACGATAGCCCTGCTGCAGGTAATGGTCACCTGCAACAGTGAGCATCGCAGCGTTATCGGCACAAAGAATCGGAGCTGGGAAATAAATCTCAAGACCGTTCGCATCAGCCAGCTCGGCAAACCTTCTGCGTAAACCACTATTACAGGCTACACCACCGGCAACAACGATACGGTTTAAACCTTCACCCTTGGCGGCCCGCAAGGCTTTTTGCGTTATTACATCTACCGCTGCAGTCTGAAACGCAGCAGAGATCTGTCCAACCTGCCGTTTATCGGGTTCCGCATCAAGGCGGTTCAAATAGTTCAGTACCGCCGTCTTCATACCAGAGAAGCTGAAATTGAGATTATCTTTTTTCAACAACGGACGTGGAAAAACGATCCCACCATCATCACTCTGCTGTGCAAGTTTATCTATGATCGGTCCTCCCGGATAGCCTAGACCAAGCATCTTGGCAACCTTGTCGAAGGCCTCGCCCGCTGCATCATCGACCGTTCGCCCGAGCAGCAGGTACTGACCGATACCATCAACCCGAAACAGGTGAGTATGGCCTCCAGATACAGCCACCGCCAGAAACGGATAGGCAACATGTTTTTCCAGCTGAATAGCAAGGATGTGCCCTTCAATGTGGTGTACTCCGATCAACGGAATATTGCTAGCATAAGCAAATGCCTTAGCGTATGACAGGCCGACCAGCAACGCGCCGATCAAGCCGGGCCCACGCGTGGCAACGACACCATCGAGCTGCAGTTTGCTGACTCCGGCCACCATCAACGCTTCCTCAACCAACGGATTGATCACTTCAAGATGCCGGCGTGAGGCGAGTTCAGGGACAACACCGCCGTAAATCGCATGGACATCCGTTTGTGAAGCGATCAAATTTGATAAAACCTCGCGGCCGTCACGTACGACGGCCGCTGCAGTTTCATCGCATGAACTTTCAATTGCGAGTAAAAGCATCGAACAATTTGTTAAATGTGGTTGCTGTCTATAAAAGGTTTGCTGCCAATTCCGCCAAGGAAGATCGCTCGCCTTTGCTTAAGGTCATGTGACCAGCAATCTCTTGTCCTTTAAGGCGTTCAACAGCATAAGTTAAACCGTTACTTGCAGAATCAACATAAGGATTATCGATCTGATAGGGGTCACCGGTCAAAACGATTTTTGTCCCCTCTCCGGCGCGCGTAATAATGGTCTTAATTTCATGAGGTGTCAAGTTCTGTGCTTCATCGACAATCATGTATTGACGCGGAATCGAGCGACCCCGGATATAAGTCAGCGGTTCGATCTCCATCAGGCCAAGATCGATCAATTCGCGATAGCCACGCTTGCGCTTGCCGCCTTCTTCGACACTGGAAAGCAACAGCTCAACATTATCGAAAATCGGCTGCATCCAGGGAGCGAGCTTTTCTTCGACATCACCTGGCAAGAAGCCAAGATCACGCCCCATCGGGAAGACCGGCCGAGAAACAAGCAAGCGACTATAAACGCTTTCATCAGCAGTTTTCAACAATCCCGCCGCGATTGCCAGTAGGGTTTTACCCGTACCCGCCTTGCCGACTAGGGAAACCAACTGGATATCGTCATTGAGCAACAGGTCAAAAGCGAACTGCTGCTCGCGGTTGCGTGGATGAATTCCCCAGACTCCTTCCTTCGGTACGCGTAACAGTGTTTTCAATTGCCGCTTCAAGGAATCATAGCGGCCGATCGCCGAATGGGATGGGTTGGTTTCATCGATCAGGGTCACTCCCTGATTGGAATTAAACTCACCTTCCAGATCGAGGCTACCATGTTCGTAAAATTGGTCGACCTGCTCTCGACCTACCAGCAGCTCAGAAGTTCCGGTATAAAGCTCTTCAATGCGAATTTTATCGTTCTGATAGTCTTCAGCGGTCATGCCAATGGTATCAGCCTTGATCCGCAGGTTGATGTCTTTGGTGATAAAAATCACCGGCGTTTCCGGTGCATTTTCCTGGAGATCTTTGGCAACCGCTAGGATTCGGTTGTCGCCGCGGTCGACCTGCAGCTCGGGAGGAAGTTTATCGAGAAACCGTTCATGGTAAATGGCAACACTAAAAATACCACCACCTTCAAGCGATACACCGTCGATCAACTTAGATTGCAGTCTGAAACCGTCGATCATCCGAGAAATCTGCCGGGCGTTGCGCCCCGTTTCACTCTGCTCTTTTTTAAAACGATCAATCTCTTCAATGACCGTCAGAGGGACAACCACGTTATTTTCTTCAAATTTGAACAGTGCTTGAGGATCGTGCAGCAGAACATTCGTATCAAGAACGTAGGTCTTTTTCATTCAATATCAACTTTCAACTTAAGTGTTAGCAGACATGGCCCAGCGTCCTTAAGAGCTGATTTTAAGCCCCTCGTTAGTTGCCATGATTTTCAAATAAACCGGATATCTCCTTTCCATATTCAAAGCATTGAGTATCTCTCTGGAGACTCCTCGATGGTAAAAGCACGATAGACTCCGCTTGCGAGTGACTGTTTTCGGGTCACCGGATGTTCGGATACCAATGAAAAGGTAGATAAAGAGCTAGTATCAGGACGATAAAAATTCTTTGTATAGTAAACATTATCGCATCCCTTTTAAGTTTTTACCAGAAAGCGTTCAGGCAGATTAGCCAGCAATCCGCTTCACCGCAGCCAGAAACTTTTGCAACTCGGCTTCAGTAGTAAAGAAACCTGGGCTGACACGCACGGTACCATGTGGATAGGTACCGATGGTCCGATGGGCATCGGGAGCACACTGTAGCCCAACACGGACACTGATCGCATATTCATGGTCAAGGCGGAAGCCGACTTCGGCCGGATCGCAGCCCTCAATATTGAAAGAGACGGCAGCCCCTCTGTTTTCGATTTCCGCCGGCCCGTAAAGGCTCACTCCAGAAATACGCCGCAGCCCTTGCAAGAGGAATTCAAGCAGCTGCAGTTCGTGATGCCGTATTTTCTGGACCCCGACCTC
Source organism: Malonomonas rubra (assembly GCF_003247215.1). GTDB lineage: Bacteria > Desulfobacterota > Desulfuromonadia > Desulfuromonadales > Geopsychrobacteraceae > Malonomonas > Malonomonas rubra_A. The sequence continues at coordinate 16,359 of NZ_QKAP01000051.1, forward strand.
AAGGAGAAATTCGAGTGCTGCGTTTAGTCCAGCCAATCCGGGGAGGTTGAATGTCCCGCACTCCAGTCGCTCCGGCAACTCTTCGGGTGGCAAATCAGAGTGAGAGTTAGCACCGGTGCCACCGTAAATCAGGGGGATCAGGTTCAGATGTTTAGCGACATATAGAAAGCCAGTTCCCTGCGGGCCGAGCAGACATTTATGTCCTGGGGCCGCAAAAAGATCGACCTGTAAAGCCTGAAAATCGATCGGAAGGCTGCCAGCCGATTGGGAACCATCGACCATAAACAAAATATCTTGTTGATAACACCAGTGCCCAAGCTCTGCAATCGGCTGAATCCCGCCAAAAACATTCGAGCAATGATTTACCAGCAGTAGACGGGTTTTTGCTGCCAGGCAGGCTTCTTTCAACGCATCAACGGAAACAATGCCTGACTGCGTATCAGCAACAACCTTGACAACATCAACATTATTGCTGTCCTGTAAAGCGCGTAGTGGGCGACTTACAGCGTTATGCTCAATGCTGGTTGTCACCACCCGGTCGAAAGGTTTCAGCAACCCGAATAATGCCTGATTGATAGCTGTTGTCGCATTAGCGGTAAAAACAAAGCGCTCCGAATCGGGCGCATTGAACAACTCCGCGAGCAACTCACGGGTTTCGAATACCAAGCGTTCCGCAGAGAGGGCCTTTTGATATCCTCCGCGACCGGGGCTGGCCCCCATCCGCAGAGCTTTGTCAACCGCCTGATAAACCTGTTCAGGTTTCGGATAGCTGGTCGCCGCGTTATCGAGATAAATCGCGTCATTCATCCTAGTCAAACTTTCACGCTCAGCGAATGCCCTCGCAAAGCAGATCCCTCTTCAACGAATCATCCCGACAGAAACTGGACAGGCCACGACAACCACCGAAACAACTTTCGTAATCTCGGCAATCCGTACAACCAACAGGGATTTCGGCAATCTGCCGCCGGATTTCGAATCGCAAATCGGATTGCCAAAGATCGATCAAATCGTTTTCCAGCAAACTTCCCAACGGTTCCGGCCAAGAAGAGCAGGGCCACAGCTGCCCATCTGCCGTGATATGTCCCAAGCTGTTGGCCGCCTGACAACCACCATACTCACTGCGCTGCCCTCCGCTCAAAGGTTGCAGCAATTCCCATACAAACAGATCGTGAACGTCAAGTTGCAGCTCGGAAAGTTTAGGCAATCCAGACTTGCGGATTGCCGCTGCCAATTGTTTAAGATCTTCACAATCAGGCATTTTTTCAGCTTGTTCCGGCCCACAACTAACACCGATTTTCTGGTTTGGCAACTTAAAACCACGGATCGATTCGGCAGCGCAAAAACGGAGGGCTGCCAGTAACGCCGGCAACTCACTCCGCCGCGGCATCCAGCTCAGCAACGGTTCGTAACCCGAGTTTCTGATGCGGGACAGGGCTGGACGTATACAATCTCCGTTAAAGGTGTGCCCCTGTACCGCCTGCGAACAATCGAGATATAGCTTGATTGTCTGAGGGAGTTGACCGAGTAAATTCAGCTCTGTTTCTGAGTTCCCCACAACCACCGAAACCTGGCAACCTTTCACCAACGACTGCAAAAGCGGAATAATTTCCGGGTGCAATAGAGGTTGCTCTTCCAGGGAAACAAAAAAAATCCCAGCATCAAGCAGCTGCTGAGCTACTCTGGAGAGCTGCGCGGCGGACAATACTTTACCGTCGCCACCGCAAAGGTCCCAGCTGACCCGCAAAGGGGCATCGAGTAAATCTACGGCCATAGTTTGATTAGAACAGAAAAGAAATGGGGGAGGCAATTGCCTCCCCCATATTCTTTAGCATGGGTGTACGTTCGAAGAACCAACCACCCGGGGTTTCATGTACTTTTTCATCGTGACCTCCTTTTGTAATGGGTTAACGTTCTTTACCATCCTGTCTATTTCCAACAATGAGGATCAGGTTCACTCAAATCACCGGTGGTTGCGAAAGACCTTGCAGTGCACCCACCGAGACAGTCCTGATAAGCACCACAACCCTGGCATTTACCCTTAGCCTCTTTGTTCCGCATACCGTTTAAGACAGGAGAATTGTACCATAGATCCTCAAAATTATCTGTCAAAATATTACCGACCACTAATGGGATAAAACCACAAGGGGTAATATCGCCGTTCGGTCTCAGGTGCAGGGACAATTTACCACAACTGCTCCCCTTCACCATCGGGTTTTCATCATACCCGGGTAATGAGGCAATCACCGGATCGTCAAACGAAATCAGCAGATCTTTCGTAACCTTTTTGGTCCCCAACGCCTCAACATAAAACTCTTTCCACTCCTGTGGTGACAGATCGAGATCCTCACGGTTCTTAAACCCACGGCCACTGCACTTAAAGTTATGCAAAAAAACCTGGGAAACCTTGTGCTTTCTGGCAAGATCAAGCAAGGAGTGAAAATCCTTGAAATTAATTCGTGAAATAACCGCGCTCATGGTCGTCTTCACACCGACCTGATGGAGCGCATCAAGGGCTGCCGTAGCACGTTCAAACGAACCATTCATATTCCGAAAATCGTCGTGGGACTTACCAACGGCGCTATCAATGCTAATGCCGACACTTTTAAAGCCTGCCTGTTGAATCTGCTCTGCAGTAGCGTGATCGAGCAGCCAACCGTTGGAATTCATCGACACATTCAATCCTTTATCAGTCGCGTACCTAGTGACCTCGAGCAGGTCGTCGCGAATCAACGGCTCGCCGCCACCGAAGTTGATAAAGGGGACCTGCCGGTCGGCAAGCACATCGACAACCTGCTTTATCTTCTCTGTTGGCAATTCCTCACCAACTTCGTCGCGACTGTAACAGTGGCTGCAGGTGAAGTTACACTTATAGGACAGAGTCCAGTTAAAGGTTAACGGAGCGGAGAACAGTTCGGTAATTGTATCAGCCATAAATCAACCACTCCCTTTGCAGCAGGTCTTCAATAAACTCTGCCACATCTGCCGCTAGTACATTACGTTCCACATCAAATTCTTTTAGCAGGCAATCGACGATCTGTTCTTCTGTCCGAGTCCCGTCGCACAGGTTCCAAATCATCCCACCCAGTAGGTTAAGTTGATGCATCATGCCGGAAATCAGCAGAATTACTGTGCCTCTCTCTTCGACATCCTTCCCCGCGTCCATTTCTTTGAGAACCTGTTCTTCACGGCGTTTTTCATGTCGCCAGACAATATCTGGATTTCTTTGCAAAAAAGTCAAAATCAGACCTTTCAAAAGTTAAGCAATGTCGCGTTCTCGGAACAGCAACAAATTCAAAATGAAGAATGCCAACCCAGCAACTACCGCTACCTTACCGTAAAGTGGTACACCGGCAGCAGTTCCAGCCAATTGCCAAGACTGGACCAATCCGGCTCCAAGCAACATGCCGATCACCACCAGTCCGGCATCAGCATCACCTTCTCCAGCCTTGATCAACTGCCGAAACGGACAACCACCGATTAACACGGAAATCGCGCCAACCAGTAACATACCGAGAAAACTCCAGACCATGTCAAGGTGAGCTCCCGGTTGACCGTAGAATCCAGGGGTGAAATTCCCGCTAACCAGAGAACCGACAAAAGCCAGCAGGACAAACAGCAGCAACCCCCAGAATAGCTGGGCCCGCAGACCGATCATCAACAGATCGCGCAAACCACCAGTAATACAAAAACGGGTTCGTTGCGCTAAAAAACCAATCAGCAGACTGATCCCAAGCGACAGAAGCACCGGTGCAGCTTCAGCTGCACTCCCCCGTTGGGAAAAGAGGATAAATCCAGGCCGTAACAGCAAAAAGCCGAGCAAAAGTAAAAACAGAAGCGGAGTCCAATAACCGCTGCCACCAAACTGTTTTTTCGCAGCCCCGAGTCCAACGCCGACCTCTAACCCCTTGAGTCCGAGCCAAACCCCGACAACCAAGCCGAACAGACCCGGGAGTGCCGTCCAATCACCAGCAGTCAAACGCAGAAACAACTTGATCGGACAGCCGATAAATACTGCACAGCCGACAATCAGAAATATCCCTGACAGCAATCGCTGCATCGGTGCGCTGCCACCTTTTGAAGAGAACTCCTTGAAACTGAACGCCGAGAGAGTTGAGCCAAGGACAAAACCAATCAATTCTGGCCGCAGATACTGCATCCGCGGGTTGTCATGCAGGCCAAGAGCACCAGCACTGTTTTCCAAAAAGCAGGAAACGCAGATGCCTGAGTTCTGAGGGTTACCAAGCACAGCCAACCAGACCCCACAAATACCGAGCACAGTCCCAGCCAACATCACCAGCCAGGTTTGCGGATCACGTAAAGCATCACGCATTATTCGCAGCCTCCAGCCAACCGTCCCTGTAGGTAATAGAGATTCTGCAAGGTTTTCTGCAAGCTGGCGTTCTCCTGTGCCAACGCCTTTGCTTTTAATTTTGGCAACTGATTAGCGATCAGTTGGTCGATCAGACTGCGTCTGGACAAAGGACTCTGCCGGTCAACATAATCGGCACTCAAGCGAACCGCCTTCGCCAAATGCTCCACCGCCTGAGGTATAACCTGCATACGCAGCAGAATTTCGCCGCGCAGCAATTCCCCATGCGCTTCGTTCGGATAGTTTCGCGACAGTTCATCAAGTTTTAATAACGCCGCCTCATACTTGCCATTTTGCTGCAATTCGTTGACCGGCGCATAAAGACGCTCCAGAAAGCTGACTTTTGCCTGATAGGTCATATCACGGGCGATCGCCTTATCCAGCGAAGGATTCAACTGGGACGCCTGCGAACCACCGCCAATCAACAGCGCTACTCCTGCGGCAACACAAACGAGGAGCAAACCGGCTAAAAGAATATCGACGCGATCTTTGAACAAAAATCAAAACTCCTGATAGGGTGGCATGTTGGCTCGCTTAGCCATCTCACGCAACTGATCATAATCACTGTCAGCGAGAGCTTCGAACCCGTTAATCCAGGCGGAAGCAAGAACCTTCAACGTTTCTCCCTGATAATCAACCGTATCGGGCTCAGTCAAATCAACCAGCACTTGCCGAAATTTTTTGACCAGATCCGCGTCCACATCTTTGCGTGCGGAAAAAGTACAGTACGGAAAAGTCGGACTCTGGCCGAGAATATTGAAATCATCAGCGGTGACCTTACCGGCACGGGTCATCAACTCAAGATCGAGAGCCGGCACCGCAGCGACATCAAACTGGTCAAAGTAGACTGAGTAAACCACCTTCTCATGTTTAAAGGATCCGGTCGGAATGGCGTAGTAAGCGATATCCAATTCGGGATCAATGCCGTTACGCAGCATCAGGTCATATTGGGCTAGATACCCGCTCGGAGCCAGCTGAGGTCCGAAAATCACACGCTTGCCTTTGATGTCTTCAATCTTCTTAATCCCGCTGCCTTTTTTCGAGATGATCGCCCCGGCAGTATGTGAACCGTAATTGCCGCGCTTCTCCGTTGCCAGCAAAGTAGCCTGCTGCTCTTCATGCAGAATCAGATAAACTAGCGAGTTGGTATGAGCGAATTCGAACTCACCACCAGCAAAGCGCTCGGCAAAATCCTGAGTATCGACCGGAACAGCCTGAAATTCTACGTTCAACTTGTCGGAAAGATATTTTGTCAACGGTTGAAACCGTTCCATAGTTTCTTCAGCACTGTTGCAGTTCATGTAGCCGATCTTCATCACAGGCCGATCACTACTTCCCTGACACCCGGCCAGCAACGCCAACGAACCTAACAATATTAAGCGCAGCAAATACAATTTCATCCTCACCACAAACTAATAATTTGGAGCAACAACTGTAATCCTTCCAACCGATGGACGCAGTTGTTGGTCGATAATCACGGGGGGTTCAGCGAACCAATTCACATCCAGGGCGAAATCATCTTCTCCGTCATTGACCAGGGCCATCTGGTGATTCCCATTAATCCTGTTGTCACGCACATCGCCACCAGCATCGTTAACCTTAATCCCAGACCTGCCGTTGTCGGTAATCCAATTTGTGCTCAGATCCACCAGACTATCTTCAAGATAAATGCCATGTTCCAGATTGCCGGCAATCCGGTTCCCATCGGCAACCCCACGACTCCGCTGCAGGTAAAAACCGCGCCGGTTATTGATGATTTGATTGTTGTGCAGGACAAACCCCGAATCGCGCAAGCTGACGCCGTTCACTCGATTATTGCTGATCAGGTTGTTTTCCATTTTCAGCTCGACATACACCGCACGAACCCCCCAGTTGTTATTGCGAATCGTGCTGTCGCTCAGGTGAACCGTCGCATCCCGAAATTGCAACCCATTGAAATTATTTTCAAACAGGCAATCATCAATCAACACATCAGATTCTTGAAACTGAGCGCCACGCTGGTTGAACTGAAAACAACTGTGGTGCAATTCAGCGTTTGAGAAATGAGCGTGAAAACCGCGATAAGCGTATTCGAACAGACAATTTTCGATGATGTTCGGCTCAACATCACTCATCATCATGTTGACCGCCCCCCAGTCAGAGACGCGCGGATTCTTCTCGGCTGAAGTAAAAATGATCGGATTCTCTGCAGTTCCACGGGCCAATAAGCGCCCCTGAATAAAAATTTCGTGTTCACCGATCTGATCGGAATTACTGTCGAATCGGGTAAAGCGAATTACCGTCCCAGGGCGGATTTCAAGCGTTACCCCCATCGCTACCGTCAGAATTCCGTCTATCAGTACTTCGCCTTCCCAGACCGTGTCCTCGTAAAGCGAAATCTCACCACGATAGCTCAACGCAGCCTGCGCAGTGCAAGGTAGTAGCAACAGGGGCAGCAATAGCAGCCGTAACAACATCAGTTCGCCTCCTGTCCATACCGCACAAAATCGAGCCGGTTACCAGCCACATGGTTGCTCTCATCGAACACAACACCAGCTGGCAGAATAACCCCGCGATCATTTTCTCCGATCAGATTCCCACTGAATGCACCACGACAGTCACGCCCCAGATAGAGCCCTTCTTCCTGCAGGTGAACGATCCTGCTGTTACGAACCTGCGGAGCACTCTGATCCCAGCAGAACAGACCGGCTTCCCCAGAGGTCAGCAAACTGTCACGAATCTGCGGTGCACTTTGCTGCTGCAGTAAAATGCCGTATCGGCTGCGCTGAACCTGCAGCGATAGTACGTTGGGAGAAGAATTTAAACAGAGAAGACCCGCTTCCGCCTGCTCGATACGCAGGTGCGCCAATTCAGACCCAACACTGTCAACCAGTTGCAGCCCAGACCAAAGAATTGCGTCGCGGTCCTCACCGATCGGTTTAAAAACAATCGGCTGAGCTTCAGTTCCGACTGCATTCAGAGTGCCTCTGATCAGAACCTCCGTTTCCCGGGAAAGAAATTCAGGATCGATCTTGGTACTGTCCGATGGTTGCACATACACTGTGGTGCCCGGTTTGATGGTCAAGATCAGACCGGTCGGAACCTGGAGATCCGCAGCAAGTAAGTATTGACCATCAAGGACCAAATCGGAGGGAATGGTGCCACTGATTTGCGGCAATTCAAGTGGATCCACAATCACTGGTTGATGACCGGCGCAGCCGAAAAGAACCAATAGAATACTGAGGACAAATAACTTTCTCATATCCAACCACGTTGCATATAGAGGTTACGTACCGCCTTTGCCGGCAACATCCCATTCTCCACCTGCTGCTGTAACAGAGCAAGGTCCTCTCTCGTAAGCAGGCGTTGGAGCTTTTTCAAAGCCTTCGGCACGGTGGTAAACTGCAGGTTCTCAATCGGCCGCGTGCCACTCAACAGATGCAAAGTGTCGCCGACCGTTAAAATACTTGACCAATCAGGGATAGCCGACGGGCTGAAGCCAAGATCGATCTTTTCCCGCTGCAACAAATCCCCAGCAGTTTCGCCCTCGGCATACTCTATCCTCACCGATTCAACGCCTGTCTTTTCCTGTACGTAGATGGCGGCCAGATGAAACAACAGCTCCCCATTCATACCGCCAGGAGTACCGACATACAACTTCGGTCCAAAACAGGCTACAGCTGGCGCACTAACCAGTAACAGCAGAAGAAGAATTGATAATTTAAATAATGTTTGCATCCTGAAGAGACTTTCCCAGATCAAGCAATTGGAAAGCAGAAGAGCAAGGATCGTACCGAGAAATCCATTATAAAAATAGATTTATTCGATTGATATCAATAGCTTATTGACTGGCAGCAGACGACAACTTAAAAATGCTGACAACAATCTGTCATTCCTGCTTGTCCAGTAGACCATACTTTTCCATTTTATAGCGCAACGTAGTCCGGGCAATTCCGAGAATATCGGCTGCCTTGGTTTGTGAGGCCCCTTGCTGACGCAGTGTCTGGATGATCAGTTGCCGTTCGAGATCTTCGAGAATTTCGGTCAGGTTCCCCCCCTGCTGCGGCAGAGTCAGGCAGATTTCGCTGTCGCCGACCACATCACGCGGCAGCTCGCGCGGTGTAATGACATCGCCGCGGCAAAGCACAACCGCCCTTTCTATGGCATTCTGCAGTTCGCGAACATTTCCCGGCCAGTCGTAACCAATCAAGCTGGCCAAGGCCTTGGGTGCGATCTGCGAAATCTTCTTGCCGGTCTCCTTGATGTACTTCTCTAAAAAGTAGTTGGCCAGCGGCTCGACGTCTTCACGCCGGTCGCGTAACGGTGGCAGCTCGACATGGATTACATTCAGACGATAATATAGGTCTTCGCGAAACTCCCCCTTTTTCACCTGCTCGGACAAATCCTTGTTGGTTGCCGCTACGATCCGTACGTCGGTTTTAATGGTGCGATCACCTCCAACCCGTTCGAACTCCTGCTCCTGTAACACCCGCAGCAGTTTCACCTGAGCCGACATGGTCATCTCGGCAACTTCGTCGATAAACAACGTCCCTTGGTTGGCCAACTCAAAGCGCCCCTTCTTCTGAGATACGGCACCTGTAAAAGCGCCCTTTTCATGGCCGAACAGTTCGCTCTCCAAAACCCCCTCGGAGAAAACCGCACAATTGAGCACCACAAAAGGGCGTTCCTTGCGCGGCGAATTATAGTGTATCGAACGAGCAACCAATTCCTTACCGGTACCACTTTCACCAGTAATCAGGACGCTTGCGTTACTCACCGCCACTGAAGCGGCCATCTCGTAGACATCGGCCATCAACGGTGAATTACCGACGATGCCACTGAACTGATAATGCTCATCCAACTCCTGATGCAGATACTGATTTTCTACCAGCAACCGATTGTGCTCCAGTGCCTTGGCCACAGCAAGTCGAATTTCATCGGTCTGGAAAGGCTTGGTCAGATAATCGTAGGCTCCGTTTCGTAGCGCCTCCACGGCACTTTCTACAGTGCCGTAAGCAGTCATCACCATGATCGGCAGCGATGGGTCAAACTCTTTGATCTCTCGCAAAAGCTCCAGGCCGTTTTTTTCCGGCATCTGAATATCGGTCAGCACCAGTTCGAAACTGTCCGCGAAAATCAGCTCCAATGCCTCCTTCGCCGAACCGACTGGCGTTGGCTGATAGCCCTCGCGTGCCAAAACGCGCGACAGGAGCCTTTGCATCCCAGCTTCATCATCGACAATCAGGATTTTCTCGCCGGCCATAAATTCGTTACCTCAAATCGGAAGTACTACGTATATTTTAACAAGCTGAACATCTTGCGGAAAGTTTTGCGGCAGGATACCCAAAATCGCATGGAACCACAAGCGTAACTACCGAGAATCAAAACAGTCTTAAGAAGATCCCTTTCTCCGACAGAAAAAAGGACTTCATGAACAAATCCACGGTGAATAATTGCACAATTCAAAAGACTAAAATTGAGTAACTCAAAAAGCGCAATTCTAATGATTATGGTTCTTGACAGCTACCACATATAGTGCTTTATATTCTGCCGATACATAAATATGGTATCATTTTAAAACCTCCATAGTAATATTTAAACCAGTTTAAAAAGTTAAAAAAGAAAGGGATCTTTAAATGAGTAAAGCGCAGAACACCGAGCTACTCGCGCTGTCGAAGAACGCCATGACCGTTCTGGCCAAACGCTACCTGAAGCGTGACAAAGATGGTAACCCAATCGAGACTCCGGTCGACATGTTCAAGCGTGTGGCGCAGACCATTGATGCGGCCGAACCGAAAGGCAAAGGAAAGAAGGCGTCCTTCGAAAAGAGCTACTATCAAATTATGACCGAGCTCGACTTTCTGCCTAACTCTCCAACCTTGATGAATGCCGGTCGTGAATTGGGACAGCTGTCCGCCTGCTTCGTGCTGCCGGTCGGTGACTCAATGGAGAGTATTTTCGAGGCGATTAAGAATACCGCCCTAATACACAAGAGCGGCGGCGGCACCGGCTTTTCCTTCTCACGTATCCGTCCGGCCAACGACGAAGTCCAATCGACCAGCGGGGTTTCTTCGGGTCCCCTCTCCTTTATGTCGGTCTTCGACGCTGCTACCGAAACCATCAAGCAGGGCGGCACCCGTCGTGGCGCCAACATGGGGATTCTGCGTGTCGATCACCCCGACATCATGGATTTCATCATGGCGAAGCGTGACCAGACCGTCTTGACCAACTTCAACATCTCTGTCGGTATGACCGAAGCCTTCATGGAAGCGGTCGAGAAAGGGGCTGACTATGACATCATTAACCCGCGTAACGGCAAAGTCGTCAAGCAGCTCAACGCTAAAAAGGTCTTCAATCAGATTGTCGACATGGCGTGGAGCAATGGGGAACCTGGGATCATTTTCCTCGACCGTCTCAACCGAGACAATCCGACTCCACATATCGGCGAAATTGAAAGCACCAACCCCTGCGGGGAGCAGCCGTTACTTCCCTACGAATCCTGCAACCTCGGCTCGTTGAACCTGGCCAACATGGTCAAAGGGAAGGACGTTAACTGGAACAAACTGGAAGAGACCGTAAAGCTGTCGACCCGTTTCCTCGACAACGTCATCGAAGCAAACAAGTATCCGCTGCCCGAAATCGATGAGATGACCCGCGCAAACCGCAAAATAGGTCTCGGCGTCATGGGCTGGGCCGATATGCTTATCCTACTCGGCATCCCATACAACAGCCGCGACGCGATCAATCTGGGCGAAAAGGTAATGAAGTTCATTAACGAAACATCCCACGCTGCTTCCATCGAACTGGCCGCAGAACGTGGAGCCTTCCCCAACTTCAAGGGCAGCACCTACGACCAGCCGGGCAAGGAACCGATCCGCAACGCGACCTGCACCACCATTGCGCCAACCGGCACCATCTCGATCATCGCCAACTGCTCAAGCGGTGTCGAGCCGCTGTTCGCCGTTTCCTATGTGCGTCAAGTACTCGACAACAACAAGCTGATTGAAGTTCACCCGCTCTTCGAAAAAATCGCCAAAGAGAGAAGTTTCTATTCTGAAAAATTGATGCAGGAAATTGCAGAAAAAGGCACCGTCCAAGGGATCGACGTGATCCCAGAAGATGTACGTCGGGTTTTCGTCACATCGCACGACATCACCCCGGAAGACCACGTACTGATGCAGGCCGCTTTCCAGCGACACACCGACAATGCGGTCTCCAAAACTGTTAACTTTTGCCACGATGCCACCAAAGAAGATGTTTCCACTGTTTACCGACTCGCTTACAAACAAGGCTGTAAAGGGGTGACCATCTACCGCGACGGTTCCCGCGACATGCAGGTGCTATCGGTGGCGAAAAAGGTTGAGGAAAAGAAAGCGGATGCATCGGTCGATTCCATGCCGATGGAAAGCAAGAAGCCTTCGCGCAAACGTGAGCGTCCCCGCGCACTAACAGGCTCTACCTACCAGATGGAAACCGGCTGCGGACCACTCTACGTGACCATCAACCAAGATAACAAAGGGCTATTCGAGCTGTTTACCACCATGGGCAAAGCCGGTGGGTGTGCTGCATCCCAGTGTGAGGCGATCGGACGTCTGGTTTCGCTGGCATGGCGCAGCGGCGTACAGGCCCGCCAGGCAGTCAAACAGATGATCGGCATAACCTGCCACAAGCCGGCTGGCTTCGGCGGCAACCGCGTCACCTCCTGTGCAGACGCGGTTGCCAAAGCGATTGAACTACACATGCTCAGCACCGGCGAGGAAGACGCCCCAACCCGTCACGTCACCAATGGCGGCGCCTGCCCTGAGTGTGGCGGCCCGGTTGAACATGAAGGTGGTTGCTGTGTTTGTCACGCCTGCGGGTATTCGGAGTGCGCGTAAAGTAATTTAACTCAACCAGATAGCACAGAACTGCCCTACAGTCACAAGTCTGTAGGGCAGTTCTATTTTCTGGGCATTTTCCCTTCCCACCCTATTTATGACACATTTGATGAAATGGTCTCCCCCTGCTGGCCCTCATCCTGAATCCAGAAAAGCTAATCTTGTAAATTTCGGCCTTGTGACATACCTATCCCGGTTCAGAGCTAATGGATATTTAGATGGCTTGAGGTGTCGATGGAATCCTCCGGGAAGTGTTGCCCTGAAATATTTTCCTTTTTAACATTTTGCTGTATCGGTCTAAGTCTTTGACCTCTTCGAAACGCACCCTCACGTACTTCGGCAACAGAATACCGGTCAAAAACTTCCCCAACAATAATTTCCCCTGACAAAGTCCCAACTTTTTGCCCGAGCACATCGCCGGTCGCAGGGTCTATCAATACCTCTCCAGGGCTGTACGCCCCCCACTCACTCCCGACTTCTATTTTCCGGTCAAATCCACCACTTAAAAAGAGCCTTTCCTCCTCGACCTTAATTACTGATGGATACCATTGTTTGTTAGCAATCGTTTCTCCAATCACAACAAGACCGTTGTTGATAACCTCCTGGGTTGCCTTACCGAGTGGAGTTCGATAAAAAGCGTTGCCGCCAAAACCTATCCCTTTGTACTGGGCTTTGAAGTCGACAGATCCAGCGCTTGCTTTTCCTTCAAGAGTTTTGCTGGCAACAATTTCGCCAGTCTCAACATCAATGACGTAAAGAGTGACAGAAACAAGTGCAACCTGCCCATCACCAACGATTCCCAATTTACTCCCCAGCACGCGAAGGGTCCCGCCGCCAACATGAGCAAAGTCGGTCACTGCACCTTTAATAAGGTATTGAATATTTTTCAGATTGCCCTGTTTGACCTTACCTTGGTCACGAAAAGCGTCATTTTGCTGGATTTCCTGCTCGGCCAGAACGGAGGCGATATCCCTTCTGGTCAAAACCGTATAACGGTTGGTATTAATCAGACCATCTACTAAAAGATCACGCATTCCGGTCCCTAGTTGCCATTGGTG
>NZ_QKAP01000019.1 GCF_003247215.1 Malonomonas rubra
GTCATCGTGACAGGTCGCACAGGTGGTGCTGCCAACAGTGACGATCATGCCATGATTCGGAGCGGTGGTGTGGATTCCTTCCCAAGTATCGATATGACAGGTTTGGCAATCACCGATATCTGCAAGAGTTTTATTAGCTACTGCAGCACTACCGATCAGGCCACCGAGCGAATCGTGACAGCTGCCGCATGTATTGTGAACCTTGCTATCAGCATTATCGGTCAACGGCGGCGGAGTACTATGGCAGTTTGCACAAACAGTCGACCCTACTTGAACCAGCGTGGTGTGGTCCGGTGGGTTGCTGATATGGGTCAGTTCCCAGGTGTTGGTATGGCAGGCGGAACAATCACCACCGCCAGCCGGCAGACCAGATTGTAGGTTCGGAACGGTGGTATGACAGAGAGAACAGTTGTTCAGGTGGGTGGTTACAACCGTCCCGTTCACCGCCGCACCGGTATCGTGACAGCCGATACAGTAGGTTGAGCCACCGGTAACGTAACCGAGGTTAACGTGGTCGGCGTCGCCGTGCACGGTCATGTACTTGTCGGCGTGACAGGCCAGACAACTGGTCGGGTTCGCCTTGGCCGCAATCGTGGCAATGACGTCCGGACGGCTGCTGTTGTGACAGGTCGCACAGGAGCCGGCACCGTTAGTTGCAACGTTATGCTCGACCCCTTCGATCTCAGCCCAAGTTGCAACAACGTGACAATCGCTACAGGGCTGCCCTGCGTAAGAAAGATCGTTAATGACGTCGACCGAAACCGTGTGGGCAGGATTCACATGATTTACTTTATCGATGTGGCAATCAAGACAGGAAATTTGCGTACCGGCTACGCCTTGTGAAATGACATCGCGAATAACAGCAGCGTTCATCAAGACACCAGTATAATTATGGCACAGGGCGCAATCGGAGCCGTGCAAGGCGTCAACATCAACTGCACTGACCAAGGTACCGGTGCCTGGCGAGCCAAGAACCGAGTTGTCGCTGGTATGGCAGGTAGCGCAGGTGGTATCGATGATCCGGTTATTGTGTGCCGCGTCAGTCGTGTGTCCTGCAGCGCGGTTCTCGTGACAGTTATCACAGGTGGTGCTGCCCTTTACCACCTTGGACCAGACAAAATTGGTCGCGCTGCCAAGATTCCCGCCTGTGTGGTTAGCCGCGTTCAGATCATGACAGGAGGCACAATCGATGATCGCACCGGCAGTCATATTGTTGCCGTCAGTCAGCACGGTATTACCGTAATGCCCAGGCAGGACATTGCTTACCTCAGGGTTATGGCAGGTCGCGCAACTGGCATCCGGGGCGGTCACGACCGTATGCAATCCATCCCAGCTAGTTGCTGCACCATGACACCAGGTACAGTTCTGCCCGGAGGTTACATCAGGGTAGGTCATGTCGGCGCCACTACAATCCTGGTCGATACCATCGTAGGGGGTATCGAAAGCACCGGGGTTAATGGTTCCGTCTGCGTCATTACAATCATCAAGATAGGAGGGGTCGCCGCAGGAACCGACTGCGTAATAACCGTCACCGTCTGCATCGGTTGGAATCACGCCTTCATCGGCCTGACCATCACAGTTATTGTCGATGCCGTCACAGATCTCGGCGGCACCGGGGTGGATGTTGGGATCATTGTCATTGCAGTCGTCGGCGGTGCCGGAACAGGAACCTATTCTGGTGTAGCCGTCCCCGTCAATGTCGAATGCGCATTGATCTGTCGATACAACTCCAACATCACCGGCAAAGTTGACCGACCCGGTACCGACAGTAAGGGAACCAAAAAGACCGGTCGGGGTTCCTTTCGTAGCAAAAGCACAGTCATAGCCGCCATCAATAGTTACATTGCCGCCGTTCAAAACCAAATCTTCGGTCACAATTTCGCCGGCGATCCGCAAGGTGAAATCGCTTAGCCCTAAGGTACTGCTGGCATAATTGTAAGCATCCTGAACCGAGGCCGGCATATAGGAATGACCGACGATCATGGCGCGCTGCGAGCAGGCCGCCAAAGAATCACTCTGGACTAATGGCAGAATCAGCAAACTGAAACATACCATGATGACGAAGAAGGCTTTACTTATTTTCATAATTCCATCCTCTTGCTGCACATATAAATTAATAATTCTTTCATTTTCCGTTATCAATTCCAGCCTCAATTGATTGCTCAACAGCTCTACAAAGCTGGAGTCAACCTGAAACCGATTTAAGAGAGGGAGCAACTGTATTTACAAAATCTGGTGCATAAAAAAAACATCAACTTACATTAGATAAAAAAACTCAAATCGCTTGTCATACAAAAATTGCACCAATCGATCTTAATACTCATAGATTTATAGGAAACTGATCTAACTGTGTAAAAGCACAGCAATAACAACAGAGAAGTGTAGTTTTTTGCCATCGATTCTACGGCAAACTAGCTGGTAATTTTTGGAAATATGGCTGAACTTAATTTTTATATTTGGCTATTTGCCGTAGCGCGCAAATTTCTCTGAGTCCCCAAAAGACACTGGCCCGGAAAACGTCCTAAGATGAGGGATTTTTTAGAAAGGAATTTTCAGGAAGTCCTGCAAACAACAGATCAAATCTCTGAGTCGTTCAATGAATCTACACATTTTTACCAAACCCTTAATACCGTGGCGACACTACCCGTAATAAATATTGAGAGTCTGTACTCCCGGCATGGGTCCTCCCTTCTTGACACAAAGGGGGATCCTTAGCTCAATCTTTGGGAGGGAGAAGCTCAACGACAAAAGTGGCCCCGCCACCCGGAGTTTCCTCCACCCATGCCGAACCTCCGTAGATACGGGCGATTTTTGCCACAGTCGCCAAACCGATGCCGGTCCCCTGATGTCC
This sequence comes from Malonomonas rubra, assembly GCF_003247215.1. GTDB lineage: Bacteria > Desulfobacterota > Desulfuromonadia > Desulfuromonadales > Geopsychrobacteraceae > Malonomonas > Malonomonas rubra_A. The sequence continues at coordinate 2,852 of NZ_QKAP01000019.1, forward strand.
GGCGCTGCCGGATCCGCGTCGAAAAGGTTCGAAAACCTCGTCCCGCTCATTTACAGGAATTCCGGATCCGTGGTCGATCACCCGGTAACGAACTCGATCGGGGAACGACTCGCCAGCAATTTCAATACGAGGGTTCTTGTTGGCAGCATACTTTAACGCATTGGAAAGCAAGTTACGGAAGAGATCGCTTAACAGAGATTCGGGAACACGGATGCTTGGCAACGGGGAGATATTTATCTTGGCCTGCCGCTCAATCACTTTATCCGCCAGTTCCAGCATCACATCCTCAGCAACTCGAGTGACATCTACTGTTTGCAATGGATTTTTCAACTGCCCGACCCTCGCCAGAGTCAGGAGATCCTCAAGCAGAGTTTTCATTTTGTTTGCCGTCGCTTTGATTTCAAGCAAGGATTCCCGGCCAATGTCGTCCAGATACTCAATGCTGCGCTCCTCGAGGAGCTCGGCAAATCCGATCAGAGGTGTTAACGGTGAACGTAAATCGTGAGAAACGGTCGAGACAAAGGCATCCAACTCACGGTTCGCCTGCTCAAGACGCTTTTCGGCAGCTTTGCGTTCAGTGATGTCCCTAAACACGCCAAGCTTATGGGTCGGACACTCAGCCACTGGGAAGGGCGAGTGGATGATCTCATAAGTCTTGCCGGTTTTGAGAAGATTCCGTTCTTGGCAGACTACGTTTCCCGATAGCACTTCAGATATGGGACAACCGTCACAAATCGTATTTCGGCCATGCAATTCCTGATAGCAGATCGCTCCGGTCACATCCCCGAAGATATCTAGCATCGCTTTATTGGTGAAGGTGATGCGGAAGTTTGCATCGCAGATATAAACCGGGTCGGTCATGCCATCAAGAACCAACCGCAGGGCTGCTTTTTCCAATTCCAATTCGCGGGTTCGATTCTCTACTTCCACGCGCAGCTGGTTTTCCAGTTTAACTAGACGGCTGATGTCGACAAAAGCCTCGATCCCGCCAATGACCTTGCCATTCTCGTCGCGCAATAGATCGACGTTTTTGGTCAAATCGATCCGCTGACCATTTTTATGCTTAACCGAACAGCTAATGCCAACTACCGGTTTTTGGATGTCCTCAGCAAAAAGCCCACATTTCTCATTACAGGGAACCCCCTCAAGAAAGGAGCAATGACTACCCACAGCCTCGGCAGCGTTGAAACCGGTAATCCGCTCCGCCTCGGCATTCCAATAGACAACCTTGTACTCGGTATCGACCAAGAACAGTCCGGTCGGAATGGTTTGCAACAGGGTTTCTAGCGGGTATTCTGCAAGCAGGCGATGGAAGGTTGACTTCATTCAGCCCCCTAAGCACAAAACAAGACATTCTAAATAGGATGACTATAGCATCTGAACATGAGCTGGGCAAAGTCTTTAACCGGAACCCCCTAGGCGCGACCGACCTCCACCGCCCATACATGCACGGCACCGGCCTCCGAAGCACTTAGCTGCAAACTCGCAGCGTCGCTCCAGTCGTCATCAAATCATTGACCGGTAAAATGGCCGCCCCCCACAACGAATGATGACCCTGAAAGACTCGTCGCAGGTTCTGTTCCCGCTCCCTGGAGGAGATCCCCTGTTGACTAACGGTTTCTACATTTTTCAACAAAAGATTCGCGCAAACCGGCCAGCCCCTCCTACGGTCCAACTCACGAACCAGCAACAATGATTGATTATACCTGCGCTGCCGCAACCGCCGCGCATGCAGTGGCGTCGGCACCACCAGGTCCAAATCGATATCGCTTTGCATCACACGATCCAACAACAAAGCCAAAGGTCGATCAAGCGACACTTAGAAGTTAAATTAAAAAAGGATGGATCGCATTTCTTGACGTTCTCACCCCCTAAAAGGGGATGATTCTTCTCGGGAACATCAAACTTAGATACTGCTAAACGCAGCATCCAGAGGATCAACTATATAACCGAGCGACTTATGGACCACGCCTGGGCCGACTACGCAAGCCGGGGGTTTTAGCCTCTCACGAAGCCTCCGCTTGCGATACTTGGGGACGCACTGCGTGTGAGTCATCGTGAACTTGTCAGGTGTCTTAAGTTTTTTATGCTTCTTCCGAATCATTAAAAAACTCGCCTTACCGTCACGATGCGCCTCAAATCCGCACTCTTTGCAGCGATAGATGCGCCCACTGACGTGGTTTTCTAGACCACATTCCGGACATTCTTTACTGGTGCCTCGTTCGTTCACGAAGCACGATTTAATTCCTGCCTCTTTCGCCTTGTAGGTCAGATAATCCTTCACCCGACCGTACTCCATCTGGGAGACTTTCTGGCGACATTTACGGTTTAAGCGTTTCTTCTTTTTCGTTTTCTGCTCAACCCCCTGCGGGTCACCGATGATCAGTTCGACCACGCTCTTTTCTATACACCAGTTGATCGCCTTGCGCGTTGCCTGATGAAAAAGATCACGAAGTTGGTTATCAGTTTTGGAGATTAAGCGCGCACGTGCTCTTACCAGCTTCTTAAAGCGGCGACTACCCTTTTTGCAGCGACTGATCATCCGAGCGAGTCGGGCAAGAGCCTTATTTCTTAGCTGTTTGATCGAGCGAATTTCGCGGCCCGAAACCACAAGTCCCTCACCATCTTCAGCGCACACAGCAATCGGGTGGATTTCGCCAATATCGCCACCTGCCAGCACGACACCAGACTCTTCAGCGAGTGGAAAATCGGCGGTATAGGACAGGGTGTAGCCGCAACCGCTCCAGAGAATTTCTGCGGTGTTGATATCGCCCTCGACATTAACTTTCGTGTCGAGATGGATGCCTTTCGAGAGCGTTAATCGCACGCACTGCTCTTCAGAGCGTTTGATAGCCATCTGCTTAAATGGGATCGTCAGAAATTTCTTCTCGCGGTACGGGTATTTAGCTTTTTTGTCGCCGCCCCGTCTGAGTTCAGCAGTCGTTTTACGGTTTGCGCAAAACTTGTCGGTTAGCGCCTGAACAGTCTGGGAGTGAAGCTTAAATTGGTTCTTCAAAGCCTTCTGAAGGTCGTTTTTTGAAATCCACTTACCGTCGTTTTGCTGATAAAAATCTCGCGCAATCACAAGAATTTCGTTCCAACACTTCGCTGCTTCCAACTGGTATTCGCGCAGAAGATCTTCCTGCTCCGGCGACAGTTTTAGCCGAACCTGGCGAGCCTTAATCACTTGATCCGGCTCCACTGAGTCTCGATGTAATTGCGAATAACCTCGGTCGAAACGCTTCCGGTCGTAGTGCAAAAATAGGAGCGACTCCAGATTTTTCCGCGTGACTTTAATTCAGGAAAAAGTGCGGCGATCCTGGCCCCGCTGCGGCTCTTGATTCGTGCCGCCAAGTCAGCAGGGCTGCTAGCAGGCAGTGCCGAAAGAGACAGGTGAACATGGTCTGGCATAATCTCAATGGCGATAACCTCAGAGTTAGCGCTCGTGGCAGCATCCTCAATTGCCGAACGCGCAGCTTTAACAACGGCTGGATCATCTAAAATTCCACGCCGATACTTTGGGCACCAGATAAAATGATAGCAAAGCAGGAACTTTGCATGGCGAGTCGCTCGGTATGTAGTGTTCTCTTTATACATTGCTGGAATTATTTCATATTCCAGAGATAAATTCAAGTACTGTTCGTCGCCTCCCATCCCCCTCTAAAAGAAGAGGCTTTCCCTACGACTATTTTGTAATTAACGATCAAAAAGACCAGCCGCGAAAACATTTGTAATAGGAGGTTGAGATTTGACACAACAGGCCACAATTGTGCGAGCTTTTTGCATGATCGGTTAAGGGGAGCCAGCAGCACGGGCAATGCGCCTCAGGGATCGGTGGATAATCCTGCAGACAGCTTTGAACAGAAATGGTTCCTGCCAATTTTCCGAAAGAGTTGTCCGGTAAAGCGGGCAGGCGGGTAGTAACAACTGTCTCAACCATCAGAACAGATGGCGGGGTAATCCTCCCCGAGATAAAATAAAAAACGGCACCTGAAAATTCCAGATGCCGCCCCAGATACTATTAGTTAACCAGTTTTAGTCCTCGGCCAGCAACGAGTGTCCGGTCATCGCCTCCGGCACTGGAATTTCCAGCAACTGCAAAATAGTCGGCGCCAGATCGGCAAGAATCCCTTCACGCAAATCCGCCTGCTTGCGCTGCGGGTCGATAAACACCAAAGGTACCGGATTGCTAGTGTGAGCGGTATGGATACCGCCATGGCCATCGCTCATCTGCTCGCAGTTGCCATGATCGGCGGTGATCAGCAGGCGACCAGCCTTTTTCAGCATTGCCTCAACCACCCTCCCTAAACAGCTATCCACCGTTTCAACCGCCCCAATCGCTGCTTCAAGCACCCCGGTGTGACCGACCATGTCGGGATTGGCGTAGTTGAGAATGATCAACTGATATTGATCCGACTCAATCCGCTTGACGACCTCATCGGTCACCTCTACTGCACTCATCGCCGGTTTCTGGTCGTAGGTCGCCACGTCCTGCGGCGAAGCAATCAGCACCCGTTCTTCCCCATCCCAGGCATGCTCAACTCCACCGTTGAAGAAGAAAGTAACGTGGGCATATTTCTCAGTTTCGGCAATCCGCAACTGCTTGAGACCTGCTTTGGAAATCACCTCAGCAAGAATATCCGGTAAAGTCTCATTCGGGTAAGCGACCGGCAGCCCGAATGTTTCGTCGTACTCGGTCATACAGACATAATCGGCCAGTTGCGGTTTTTTATTGCGGGCAAAACCGGTGAAATCGGTTTGCGTCAGCGCTCGAGTCATTTCCCTAGCACGATCGGCGCGGAAGTTAAAAAACAACACCCCGTCACCATCGTCGATAGTGCCACCAGTTCCGACCACCCAAGGCTCGACAAACTCGTCGGTTTGCCCGGCAGTGTAAGCGCTCTGAATCGCTTTGGCCGATGTTGCCGCCTGTTGCCCAATCCCTTCGGTCAGCGCTTTATAGGCTTTCTCAACCCGATCCCAGCGATTGTCGCGATCCATTGCCCAATAGCGACCAACCACCGTGGCGACACGCCCGAGGCCGCTTTTGGCCAACTCCGCCTCAAGCTGCTCAAGATAGCCAGCACCGCTGCTCGGCGGAGTGTCCCGTCCATCCATAAAGGCGTGGATACAGACATCCTTGACCCCTATTTTTTGCGCCATGCGCACCAGTGCATAGAGGTGGGTATTGTGGGAATGAACACCGCCATCGGAAAGCAGGCCAAGCAGGTGCAGCTTACCGCCATTAGAGACCAGCCGATCACAAATCTGCTTCAACGCCTTATTTTCAAACAGGCTGCCATCTTCGATCGCCAAACTGATGCGGGTCAGGTCCTGGTAAACAATCCTTCCGGCACCTATATTCAGGTGTCCAACTTCGGAGTTGCCCATCTGCCCGTCTGGCAGACCGACATCGCGCCCGGAAGCCCCCAGCCGAGTTGTCGGCCACTCGCTACGCAAGGCATCCATGGTCGGGGTTTTGGCAATGCAAGCGGCATTATAGTCGCAGCTGTCACTCAGCCCCCAACCATCCAGAATAACCAGCGCAACCGGATTTTTTACCACCGTTACGCCTCCCGCTGTCCGTGGGGTATCGGCTTCAGTTTCTCCGCCAGCTTGGCATCCTGAATCTGCTTGCGTTCAGGCAGGACCAGGGAATCCCAGGCCTTGCACTCAGGGCAACGCCCTTGCCAAGCATCGAAGCGGGAGTTGCACTCCTCGCAAACAAAGCCGAGGGTCAGGTGGCTGTCGATGCCGAGCGCCTTCTGGTATTCATCAACCGCCTGATCGATCTTATTGCGGCGGCGATGGGCTTCTGCCAGCAACAGATGCAATTTAGTAAAATCGATCCCGGTGGTCTCCAGATCGATCAGGTGCTGCAGACCTTCATCAACCATCTCAAGGCGCAGACAGAGCCGTCCGAGGTAGAGCTTCAGCAACAGGTCACCACTGTCTTCCTGCATGCGGCTGCGATAAAAAGAGAGCAGCGCGGCCGGGTCTTCCGCACCGATATAGACATCTTCAAGCCTAGCCAGGAAAATACTCTTTTTCAGAGCCTTGTAGCCTTCCTGATAAACCTTGATCGCGTCGGCGTCACGGTTCAACTGGCGATAAGCATCCCCCAAGGTAACCCGCGCGGGGGTAAAGCTGGCATCCTGCTTAACCATCTCGCGACAGGCATCGACGACCTTATCGGCTTCGCCTTTGTCGAGCAATTTTCGGGCGACCTCATAGCGCAGCTGTAAAAAGGTCTGTTTTTCTTTTTCGGCACGCGGCCCGGTAGAGGTCGCTTTAACAATCCGCTTCTGCAGTGCTAAAGCCTCCTGATAGCTGCTGACCTCAATCTGCAAATCACGAAGTGCACGCATCGCCTTCCGGTTCTCAGCATCGCCAGCGAGCAATTCCTTGTAAATACCCATTGCCTCTTCGCGGCGACCGGCGGACTGGAAAGTCGCTGCCAGTTTGAAAAGGATCTCCACCCCTTTCGGATCGAGCTTGCGCGCGGTTTGCAGCAGGTCAATCGCTTCCGGAAGGTTCCCCTCCTGTTCAGCTACGCTAGCCAGGGCCAGAAAACCATCAACCCGACGCGGGTCGCGGTCGATAACTTTCTTCAGCAGGGTACGGGCTTTTTTCAGATCGCCGGAAAGCAGATGGCCAACCCCACTGCGATAGACAGTTCCTATTTCTTCAGCTTTCTTCTGCTTGCGACCACCACGCCAATGCTTCATCGAATGGGTGATGGCACTGAAGATATGAACCGAGTTGCCAAGCAGCAGGCCGAGCAGCAGAACGCAAATCAGCATGATCGCGGTCGGCAGAGTAAAGCTCTGCTCACTGGTCAGAAAAACTGTTACCTCCCCCGGGTTGATCCCCCAGAAATAGAGGAAACCTGCGGCAAACGCGATAAACAAGAACATAAACAGTGCAACTACAATCATGGTCATCTCCAGACTGCGCAATTAAAAGGCGATCAAAAAGTTACTACTCCCCAAATTTTTCGACTTCTGACTTGCAATCTACACAATAGCGGGAAAAGGGACGAACTTCCATCCGTCGCGTCGGGATCTCCTCTTCACAACGGGCACAGAGGCCATAAACCCCGTTATCCATCCGCTCTAGGGCAGCGTCGATATCGCGAACCCGCCCGCGCTGAGCTTCGCTCAGGTTCATCAACACTTCCTGATTATAACTATTCGAAGACATATCGCCAATATCGGGAACGCCATCTTTTCCCAAAGACTGAGATGCTTCGTAGCATTTTTCCGCTTCCGCCAGAAGCTCCTCACGCATTTTCAACAAGTTCTTGCGGATTTCCTGCAATTCTTCTTCTTCCATCTTACGATCAAGCCTCCTGCTATCCAATCCTTCTTTAACGGTTATGATAAGGTTCGTTCCGCAGAATGGTGCAACTGCGGTAGAGCTGTTCCAGCAAAAACAATCTCGCCATCTGGTGAGTAAAGGTCATTTTTGACAGCGACAGCAGCAAGTCGGCCCGCTGTCGAACCTCTGGATCAAGACCATAAGGGCCACCGATCACCAGACACCAGTCGCGACCACCATGCAGCATTTCCGATTCCAAACGTTCAGCTAGCTGTTCGGAACCGACGCTGCGCCCGCGCTCATCCAAAACAATCAGGTAGGAACGCAGTGGAACCTTCTCCAAAATCCGCTCCCCCTCGCGTTTGAGCAGGTTTGGGACATCCCCCCGACGCCCGCCTTTTTCTTCTTTTAACTCGACAATCTCAAGCGGAAAATAGCGCTGCAATCGCTCGGCATAATCGGCGGCCGCCTCCCGCTGCCAGCTTACAGCCAATTTGCCAACACAGACCAGCCGCAGTTTCACTTACGCCTCGGTTCGCTCCAAGGGAACTTCCGGAGCCTCGCTCCACAGACCCTCCAGGTCATAAAACTCGCGAACCGGCTCCTGGAACACATGGACCATGAACTCGCCGTAATCGAGCAACACCCAGCGACCCTGATCCATTCCCTCGATAGCGAGCGGCAGCTGTTGGTGGCTATTTTTAAACTCCAGCTTGATATTTTCCGCGATCGCCTGAACTTGGCGGTCGGAACGACCGGAGATCAGCAACAGATAATCGGTCAAGGAAGATAGTTCATGCACCTCAAGCAGCTTGAGGTTGAAACCTTTCTTATCCAGCGCATATTCGACAGCCCGTAAAACGGCTTCTTTTGCTTGCAAAATCGATCCTTCTCTTTCATTGCCCCTTTCCTGGGGTCAGCTTTTCAGGTAAAGCCCGTGCTTCCTGATATACTCGATCACCGGCTGTGGCAGCAAGCCGCTGACATCACCTCCCGCTTGCAGCAAGCGACGGATATCCGTAGATGAAACATCACGACAGGTGTGGGTGACTGAAAAGACCGAAAAACCGCTTGAGTGCGACAGATTTTCGGATTCGGCATCATAGCAGAAGCGATCTGCGATAGCAACCGGCAGAAACTGCTGCAAAGAACCGGAAAAACCGGGTCGGGCAGTGACCACAATGTGCGCCAGTTCAAACAGCCGCGGATACTCTTTCCACAGCCCAATCTCGGCGAAAGAATCGAGCCCCATGATAAAATAAAACTGGTCCTCGGGATATTCCCGCCGCAACTGCTCGAGTGTTTCTACCGAATAGCTGGTGCCGCCGCGCCGCCCTTCCAGATCGCTGGCGACAAGCCCTGCATGCCCAGCCACCCCTGCTTCAACCATCGCCAATCGATCGGCAAAGGAAACCTCATCCGCCAGCTGTTTGTGCGGCGGCCGACAGGTCGGCATCAGCCAGACCTGATCAAGCTGAAAAGACCTCTGCACCTCCTCGGAGATATGGATGTGCCCGTTGTGAAGCGGATTGAAGGTTCCGCCAAGGATGCCGACTTTCATGTTAGCTTCTCGATCAGCTGCGAATCTGCCCGTTCCCCAGAACGACAAATTTGCGCGTAGTCAGGTCTTCCAGCCCCATCGGCCCGAAGGAATGCAGCTTGGTGGTCGAAATGCCGATCTCGGCCCCCAACCCGAGTTGGTTGCCATCGGAGAAACGGGACGAAGCATTAACCATCACCACACTCGAGTTGATCTCGCGCAGGAAGCGCTGTGACAGGGCGTAATCGTTGGTGACGATCACCTCGGTGTGCAGCGAGCCGTAGGCTTCGATATGTTCCTTGGCCTGTTCGTAGCTCTCGACAATCCGCACCGCCAGAATCAGCTCCAGGTATTCGGCCGGCCAGTCCGCTTCGGTCGCCGGAGTCAGATCCGGAACGATCTGCAGCGATTTCTCGCAGCCGCGCAATTCGACCCCCTCTTTGCGCATCGCCGCAGCAATCTGCGGCAGGAAGGTGGCCGCGATCTCCTGATGGATCAGCAGGGTCTCCATCGCGTTGCAGACTCCGGGACGCTGAACCTTTTCGTTAATACAGATGTCTTCCGCCATCTGCAGGTCTGCCGCCCTATCGACGTAGGTGTGACAAACGCCTTTGTAATGTTTGATTACCGGAATACGCGAATTTTCCGAGACAAAGCGGATCAGCCCTTCGCCGCCACGCGGGATGATCAGATCGATCTGGTCCTCCAGCTTGAGCAGCTCTGTGACTGCGTTACGATCGCTGGTGGTGACCACCTGCAGCGCCGCCTTTGGCAGCCCCATTTCAGCCATCGCCTGCTGCAGAATTGTACCGATCGCCCGATTCGAATGAATCGCCTCGGAGCCGCCACGCAGCACTACGGCATTGCCGCTTTTCAGGCAGAGGCCGGCGGCATCGGCAGTCACGTTGGGGCGTGACTCGTAGATGATGCCGATCACGCCGAGCGGAATACGCTGCCGGCCGACCTGGATGCCGTTCGGCCGCAGCCACATTCCGGTCACCTCGCCGACCGGATCGGGCAGGGCGGCGACTTCTCGCAGGCCATCAGCCATCGCCTTGATTCGCTCCGGGGTCAGCGCCAGCCGATCAACCATCGCCGCCGCCATCCCTTTTTCACGGGCAGCCTGCAGGTCTTTCTCGTTTTCCTGCTGCAGCTCTCCCTCAGCCGTCTCCAGCGCAGTCGCCATCTTTAGCAAAAGCTCGTTTTTCACCCCGGAGGACAGAATCGCCATCTGCCGCGAAGCCTTTTGCGCTTCGATCGCCAGCTCCAGCATCTCTTCACGTACACTCATTACTCGACCTCCTCATCACCATCAATGGTCAGCACCAGATCGTCCCGGTAGACCACTTCATCGCGATATTTATAGCCCAGAATCTTTTCGATCTCGGAGCACTGCTTGCCCATGATTTGCAGAGTTTCGGCCAATGAATAGGCCACCACTCCGCGAGCGAACTCTTTGCCGTCACGATCACAAAGCCGCACCGCGTCACCCCGTTCGAAACCGCCATCGACGCCACAGATCCCCGAAGGCAGCAGACTTTTCCCCCCCTTGACCAGCGCCCGCTGACCACCTTCGTCGATCAGCAGCTTGCCACGTGGTTTTTTGGAAAAAGCGATCCAGTGCTTCTTGGCGGTCAACTTCGACTGCGCCGGCAGAAAATAGGTACCGACCTCTTCACCATCGAAAACCTGTTGCAGAGTATGCGGCTTACGTCCATTGACGATCAGGGTACCGACCCCGCTCAAAGCCGCCCTTTTTGCCGCTTTCAGTTTGGTCACCATGCCGCCGGTGCCGAGCACCCCGCTGCTGCCGCCCCCCATCGCCTCGATCCTTGCCGTCACCCGCTCGACTACCGGAATCAGCTCTGCCTGCGGATTCTCTGCCGGGTTGCTGTCGTAGAGGCCATCGACATCGGAAAGGATGATCAGCAAGTCAGCTTCGACCAGGCTGGCAACCAAAGCCGACAGGTTATCGTTGTCGCCAAAACGGATCTCTTCGACCACCACCGTGTCGTTCTCGTTAACTACCGGCGTAACCTTGTACTCGAGGAGAGTCATCATGGTGTTACGCGCATTCAGGTAACGACGGCGGTTCGACAGATCATCGCGGGTCAACAGAACCTGGGCAACATTGTGCCCCTTGGCCGTGAAAACCTCTTTGTACTCGCGGATAATCCGGGTCTGTCCGATGGCCGCAGCCGCCTGCTTCTGTGGAATGGTCTGCGGTCGGCCATTGACACCGAGCTGCCCCTTGCCGGCAGCGACAGCTCCGGAAGAAACCAGGATCACTTCCAGACCACGATCAAGCAGCTCGCAAACATCCCGCGAGATCGCCGCAACCTGCTCTTCTTCCAGCCCCTTGAGCGTCGAAATGACGCCACTGCCGATTTTGATCACAACCCGTTTTACATGGGAAAGCAATGCGTTGCGCATATTCCCTCAAACCTTCAAACAAAAAAGAATAGGTACGTAAACTGCGAAAGCCTAGCCGCTGCCCTCTTCACTGTCAAGCTGCGCTGCAGCCTGTTCCTCTCGCTGCCGGTCCAACTCATTACCGACTGCGGTGACCAACTCCTTCAAGCCCTCGCCGGTCACGGCCGAAACCGGAAACACCGGATAGCCAAGCGATTCGAAATGCATCATCATTTCCCGAGCTAACTCTTTCGCCTCCGGCACATCCATCTTGGTCAACACCACCAGCTGCGGCTTCTGCGCCAAACTGTCATCATATTTAAAAAGCTCATTGTTAATCATCTGAAAATTATCAAAGGGATCACCCTCCTGCATGCAGGTCAGGTCGACCAGATGCAGAAACAGGTCGGTCCGCTCGACATGTCGCAAAAAACGGGTACCGAGGCCATGCCCCTCGCTGGCCCCCTCAATCAACCCTGGGATATCAGCCATCACCATCGTTTTGTAGCCGCCGTAAGGAACCACGCCGAGGTTCGGCACCAAGGTGGTGAAGGGGTAATCGGCGACCTTCGGCTTGGCCGCCGATACCGACGAAATCAGCGTCGATTTGCCGGCATTCGGCAATCCGACCAACCCGACATCAGCGAGCAGCTTCAATTCCAGGCGCAGCTGCTTGACCTCTCCCGGGATTCCCGGCTGCGTGTACCGCGGTGCACGGTTGGTACTGGTCGCAAAACGCGCGTTGCCGCGCCCCCCCTGACCACCGGCAAGAAACAGGACTTTCTGGTCCGGATCGGTCAAATCAGTCAGCAGCTCACCGGTCTCATCATCGAAAACCAGGGTTCCCGGAGGCACCCGCAACTCCAGGGATTCACCGTTTTTGCCGTGCATGTTCTTCCCCATACCCGGCGCCCCGTTTTTAGCTTTATAGTGGCTCATATAACGGTAATCAAGCAGGGTCGACATCCCGGAGTCGACAATAAAGTATACATCGCCCCCTTTACCGCCGTCGCCACCGTCGGGTCCACCGTGGGGAATGAACTTCTCCCGGCGGAATGACAGGCAGCCGCGGCCACCGTCTCCTGCTTTGACTTCTATTCTGACCTGATCTACAAACTTCATAATTTTCTTCTATTCTCAGCCACCCCAGGTGAAAGCGCTTTCAAAAGGGGCGGATGCAAGGCTTGCAAATTTTCCTAGTTGAACCGTAGCTACTCTACTTGAGCGAAGAAAATTGAGCGTAACGCAGCAGATGCTCCTTTTTCAATCGCCCCGAAATGAGAAAAACCCGACAGCCTGCTGACTGTCGGGTTTCTCCGGTTGTTTCTTTCGGACTGACTTAGGCAGCGTAAACGCTGATCTGCTTACGCCCTTTAGCCTTGGTCTCGAACTTGACCACGCCGTCGACCAGCGCGAACAGGGTGTAGTCCTTTCCACAACCGACATTGTTGCCGGGGTGGAAAGTGGTGCCACGCTGGCGAACCAGAATGGAACCGGCGGTCACTTCCTGACCACCAAACCGTTTGACCCCGAGGCGCTTACCAGCACTATCGCGGCCGTTCTTGGAACTACCGGCAGCTTTCTTATGAGCCATTTGATCGCCTCCTTAAGCTTCAATCGCCGCGACTTTGAGTCGGGTTACAGGTTGACGGTGGCCGTATTTCTTACGATACCCTTTGCGCCGCTTGGATTTGAAAACAAGAATTTTCTTGTCTTTTTCCTGGGCAACGATCTGTGCCTTTACCTTGGCACCTGGTACGAGAGGTGTTCCGAGTTTAACCTCTGCGCCACCGACCATGAGGACTTGATCGAACTCTACAGTCTCACCGACTGCACCGCCGATCATTTCGACCTTGAGCAGGTCGCCTTCGGAAACTTTGTACTGTTTTCCTCCGGTCTTGATCACCGCATACATGTTACGTATCTCCTATCGACATAATTAACAAACCGCAGACGCACCGATAGCGCTGCGACGGAGCACTATAACGACAGCCGCCAACAGAGTCAAGCAGAAAACTGCCCATCCCTTCAGCGTTTTTTCAGATTCCGCTCTCCCGATTGGCGCGACTTGCGCTTGCGCAGACGCTGTACCTCGTGCTGCCGCTTTTCTGCCAGCTTGATCAGCTTCTCCTGGCAGCCATCCTGCCCTTTGCGGGCATTCGGGTTGACCAGAAGATAACAACCGTCTGCTTGCAACTCCCAGGCGGAAACCCGGTCATCAAACTGCAAGTCGAGCAGTTCGCGGACCTGCTCACATAAAGGGCCCGGTGGAACCGGCACCAACGTTTCGACCCGATTCTCGAGATTCCGCCGCATGACATCGGCCGAACCGATCAGAAACTCTTCGTCGCCACCATTACGGAAATAAAAGACCCGCGCATGCTCCAGAAAACGACCAATGATCGAAATCACGCGGATGTTGTCCGACAGCCCTGGCAGTCCGGGCCGTACCCGGCAGCTGTCACGCACCAGCAGTTCGACCCGCACCCCCGCCTGGGAAGCCCGGTACAAGGCCTTCACGACATCGATATCCTCCAGAGCATTCATCTTCATCCGCATCAGCCCCGGCTGCCCCTGATTATGTACAGTAATCTCCCGCTCGATTTTTCCCAGCAGCGCCTTTTTCAGAATCTTCGGCGCCGGCAGCATTTTTGAATAGTTGCGCTTCGGCGTAAAACCGGTGGTCAGATAGTTGAACAGCTCAGTCGCGTCACGGCCGACATCCTTATCGTAAAGCAGCAGGCCCAAATCGGCGTAAAGTCGTGCCGTGCCGGGATGATAGTTGCCGGTGCCGATATGCACATAACGACGCAGGCCCTTGAAATCCTGGCGGATGACCAGAATTACCTTGGCGTGAGTCTTTAGCCCGACCACCCCGTAGGTAACATGCACTCCGGCCTCTTCCATGCGGCTGGCCAGCATGATGTTGGCCTGCTCATCGAAGCTGGCCTTCAGCTCAACGACTACCGCCACCTGTTTGCCGTTCTTGGCAGCGCGGATCAGGTAATCGACGATCCGGCTGCCTGGGTCGGTGCGGTAAAGGGTCATCTTGATGCCGCGCACTTTCGGATCGGTGGCCGCCTCGTAAAGAAATCGCTCCACAGAAGAGGAAAACGACTCGTACGGATGCTGCAAAAGGATCGCTCGCTGATCGCGGATGATGTGGAAGATGTTACGCCCCTTGGGGAGCAACGGATGATCAATCGGGTGATGCGGCGTCTCTTTTAACTCGGGAAACTCCAGCCGGTAGAGTTCCCAGAGATCGCGCAGGCCGAGCATGCAGTTGGAGATGTAAACATCCTGCTCAGCGTGCAACCCAAGTTCCGCCGCCAGCCTTCCCCGGTGCAGCGGGGTGATATCCGGCTCGACCTGAATCCGCACGATCGGCGCAAACTTGCGATGATGCAACGCGGTTTCGATCATTTCCATCAGATCGTCGGCGTGTTCTTCTTCCTCACTGGTATTGGCGTTACGCGTCACCCGGAACAGCTCACAGGAGAGGATCTCCATCCCTGGAAACAGCAGATCAAGATTGTGCTCCAGCACCTCCTCCAAGGGCACATAGCGAGACCCTTCGCTGACCTGCTGAAAACGGTTGGCACCGGCCCCGACCGGAACCTTGACCCGTGCCAACGACTCCCCCCGCTCTCCTGGATAACGCAGGGACACTAGCAGGTTGAGCGACAGATTGGAAATAAACGGAAAGGGATGGGCCGGATCGACCGACTGTGGGGTCACCAGCGGGAAGATGTTGTCGTAGAAATAATCGCGAACCTGTTTCTGTTCCTCGCTGCTCAAATCGACATAATGAACAATATCGATTCCGGCCTTGGCCAAATCCTCGACCAGCGCGTCGAACACCTGCTCCTTCTCCCGCAGGTATCTGTGAATATCGGCACTACACTCATCCAGCTGCTGTTGCGGGGTCCGTCCATCGACGGAGGGTTCCTGGACATTGGCGGCGACCAACTGCTTGAAACCACCAAGCCGCTTCATGAAAAACTCATCCAGGTTCGACCCGGAAATTGCCATGAACTTGACCCGCTCCAACAACGGCTTGCGTCGATCGGAGGCCTGGAACAGGACGCGGCGATTAAACTCCAGCCAGGTCAGCTCCCGATTGAAATAGAGCGACGGATCATTTAAATCGTACTGAATCCCAGCTTCTTCCGCCACAGCAGTCCCCTTCGGCAGTCCTGTTTCCACTGTTTCCTGATCTGGTGCCAAGTCAATTATATCGGCCACTTCCATATCCTCCCAGCATAAAGAGTAAGCATAGCCGGGAAACTATTATTTGACAAATTTGAGCGGACGATGAGCGTTGGGATCGATTTATCGGTTGAAAAAGGGTAGACAGCGGGAAGGGTTATTTTTTCTTTTTGCCATGCTTGTCTTTGCGATCTGATTTTTTTGCATCGGCAATTTTCACCGGCTTGCAGACATGCCCTTTTTTATCGGTTTGGGCGCCACATTTGTCACATTCAAATTTGGCATCTTTCTTTTTGACTTCTGATGCACCCTTGAAGCAGCCCATAACACCTCCAGAAAATTAATCCAGATTCGTATATACTTTATATTAATTATAATACCAGAACCAAATCCTAACCACTTTAGTTGCACTTAACAAGCCCCAACTGCAGGCGCCAGCATGAAAGACCCTCTCGACAGAATGCCCCACACCATTGCGGCGCCCCTGCCCCGCTTAGCAGCCATTGACATCGGTACCAACTCCTTTCGTTGTATCGTTGTTGAAGTCGACCCGCAGGAAGGTTTCCGCATTCTGGATGATGAAAAGGCCCAGGTACGACTCGGCGAAGGGCTTCACCAGAGCGGCTGTATCTCGGCGGCAGCCCAGCAGCGTGCCATTGAGGCTCTGCAGCGGATGTGTGGCATCGTTTCGGGGCTGGGCGCATCGATGGTCGAGGTGGTCGCCACCAGCGCTGTACGCAAGGCAAGCAATCGACAGGAGTTCCTGCAGGCCGTCAAAACCGCGACCGGCCTCGAAATCGAGGTCATCGATGGAGAAATCGAAGCCGAGCTGGCTACTTTAAGCGTGAATCACAACTTCGCCATGGAACAGCAGCGCTTCGCCATGGCTGACATCGGCGGCGGCAGCGTCGAAATCGTCATCGCCTCCGGCCACCACACCGAAACCGTCACCTCGCTGGAGTTGGGCGCCGTGTTCCTGACGGAAACATTTCTCCACAGCGACCCACCCCGCGAAGCCGAGCTGAGATTACTGCGCAAGCATATCCGCAAAAACCTCAAAAAAGCTGGCATCGGTGAGGGGTTGCCGGTCAGTTGCCTGGTCGGCTCCGGTGGCACGATGACCAATATCGGCGCGATGGTGATGGCGCTACGCGGCGAGCAGTACGAATCGGTCCATCGCTACGAAGTGCTGCACTCCGAAATCATCCACCTGCTGGCGATGCTGGCCCGCAAAGACCAGCAAGAACGGCAGAACACACCGGGACTCAACCCCGAACGCGCCGATATCATTCTCGCCGGAATGATCCTCACCGACGAAATAATGCGCAGGAGCAAAACCAACCTGTTGCGCATCAACGCCAAGGGGATTCGGGAGGGACTGATTCTGCAGAGCCTGCAGAAGCACGGCCTGTTGCCGGACAGCAACCAGCCACGCGACTGGCGCAGCTCGGTACTAGACTTTGCCCGTTCCTGCCGCTTTGACGAACAGCATGCCGAACAGGTTTGCCGTCTGGCTCTGCAAATTTTCAACGTCGTCGCAACAGAACATGATCTGACCGAGCGAGACCGAGAGCTGCTGGAAGCGGCCACCCTGCTGCACGACACTGGCTACTTCATCAGTTACCACCAGCATCACAAACATTCCTACCACCTGATCCGTCACGCCAACCTGTTCGGTTTTACCCCGCGTGAGCGGGAAATCATCGCCAACCTAGCCCGTTACCACCGCAAGGCAAAACCGAAAAAGGGGCATGGAAATTTTGCTCCCCTCTGCAGCGAAGACCAGCAGCTGGTCCGCAAGCTTGGCGGCATTCTACGCCTCGCTGACGGACTTGATCGACGCCGCAATCGACAGGTCAAAGAACTAAACTGTCAACTGAACAACGATTGGCTGCGCCTGGAACTGACCGGGGCCGGCGATCTTTCGGTCGAAGCTTACGGAGCGCAAAGCAAAGGTGACCTCTTCAAAGAGGCGTTCAACTGTCAGATCACTGTTAACAGCAGGATATCGCCATGAAAAAATTGACCCTGATCCGTCACGCCAAATCAGACTGGCATTCCGGTGCCAGCACCGATTTCGATCGTCCCTTGAATGAGCGGGGTCAAAAAGCCGCCTCCCTCATGGGACAACGCCTGGCCGGTCGCGGTTGCAATCCCGATCTGTTGATTTGCAGCCCCGCCGAGCGGGCCAGGAAAACGGCAAAAAAAATCGCCAAGCAGATCAATTACCCGGAAAACGAAATCCTGCTCCGCGAGGAAATCTATGAAGCTAGCCTAGCGACACTGGTGGATCTAGTCAAAGGCCTGGCCGACGAAGAGGAGCATGTCATGCTGATCGGCCACAACCCCGGTTTTTCCGAATTGGGCGAATGGTTTACCGAAGACGCCCCCGATTGGCTACCGACCTGCGGTCTGCTGGACCTGGAGTTAGCAATCGACCGTTGGGCCGACGCAGCAGAAGACTGTGGCCAACTCCTGCTATACGATTACCCGAAAAGAAATCACCCAGAAAGTTAGGATGGCCCAGCAACCACATATTGCTCAACAAACCATCACCCCTGACTACCCTGACTACCTTAGGCCGCGCACCAGATTATCCGCCAGGGCATCCAACAGCTGAAAATAGCTCTCCGGCCCGGGTGACAATTTTGCCCCGAGGGGATCCAACACCCCGGTTCGCGCTCCCGTGCCCTCGATAATCGTCGCCACCAGCTTCGGTTCGAACTGCGGCTCGCTGAACACGCAGCGGGCGTTCAGCCGCCGAATTTTGTCACGCATCTCCAGCAACCGCTTGATTCCCGGTTTGCGTTCCGCATCAATGGTCACCGAGCCGACCGCGTTCAAATGATAGACGGCTTCAAAATACTGGTAGGCATCGTGAAACACCAGATAGGGGACTTCGCTAACCGGTGCCAGCTCGGCCCGCAGGCGTTCGTCCAGCTGTTTAAGCCGTTCAAATAACCGTTCGGCATTCTTCCGATAGGCCCCCTGATGCGGTGGATCGATTTCGCTGAGCACTGTTGCCGTCACTTCGACAACCTGTTTGGCCAATTTGGGGCTGAGCCATAGATGCGGGTTCAGCTGCTGTCCTGCGTGGGCCTGATGTTCCTGTACCATTTCAACCTCGTGGGCATGTCCCTCCCAACTCCCCCCTGCTCGTATAGGCAGCAGCAATGGCGCCAACACAGTCATCAATTCCAGCTGTCTCGCGTTGCGCCCCAAGCTGGAAAGCGGCTTTTCGAGAAAGCTTTCCAAGCTATCCCCCACCCATACAATCAGATCGGCCTTTGCCAAGGCCCGGGCTTCAGAAGGGCGAAGGACATAGCCGTGTGGGGATCCGCCACCCTTAATCAACAGCTGAGGTTCAGCTACTCCCTGCATCACCCCGGCAACCAGCGAATGGATCGGCTTGATAGTGACCACCACCTGCGGTTCTTCACTCCAGGCGACCTGGCTGACAAAAAACGTACAGAATAAAAGAAGAACAATTTTCATTTTAAGCACCTGAGCTTTGCGGAGGGTTTGACGAGTATTCCTGAAACGTTATAATGTAACATTATCAAAAATCAAGAGCTGCAGAGTAATTTATGCCCCCGACATTCCAGGCAGTTTTTAACTGCGTCGAAAATGATCATCAAGCCTGTATCGATCGGGCGCTGCAACAGGCCGAACATCTCTGCCGGCAACAGAACAAACGTTTTACAACCATCCGCCGCCAGGTGCTGGAGTTGGTCTGGCAACAACACAAACCAATCGGCGCTTACGATCTGCTCCACCTGTTACAGCAGCAGAAGCACACTGCGCCGCCAACCGTTTACCGTGCCCTCGATTTTCTGCTCGAGCTGGGTCTGGTTCACCGGATCGCTTCGCTCAATGCCTACGTCGGCTGCAGTTACCCGAACCGGACACACGATGGCCAGTTTCTGATCTGCGAATCCTGCCACGCGCTGGCAGAACTGGACATCCCGGAGATCACCGAGACGATCAATCAAAGTGCTGCTGTTTCAGGCTTTAAGCCCTCCCGTCAAACCATCGAAATCATGGGCGTTTGCTCCGAATGCCGCAGCACAGACTGAGTGAGGCGAAATGGATACCCTGCTGGACATCACCAATATCGATCTGATCATCGGACAACGCCAGATCCTGAATCAGGTCAGCCTGCAGCTCAAAAGCGACGAAATCCTGACCATTATCGGCCCGAATGGGGCCGGCAAAACCAGCTTGGTGCGGATCGCTTTAGGCCTGCTGCAGCCAACCTCAGGTCAAGTGATACGCCGACCGGATATCCGCATCGGCTATATGCCGCAGCGGCTGCATCTCGACCCAACCTTCCCGGTAACGGTGAAACGGTTTTTGAGCATGGTCGGCAAAAAGCAACGCGACCAGGTTGTTCCACGATTGCAGGAAGTCGGGGCCGTCCACGTTCTCGATGTGCAAATGCAGAGTCTCTCCGGCGGAGAGTTGCAACGGGTACTGTTAGCGCGTGCCCTGATGCGAGACCCCGACCTGCTAGTCCTCGACGAGCCGGTGCAGGGGGTCGATGTTCATGGACAGACAGAACTCTACCAGCTGATCACCCGGATTCGCGAGCAGCGTCAATGTGCGGTAATGATGGTTTCCCACGATCTGCACCTAGTGATGGCGGCCACTGACCGGGTCATCTGTCTCAATCAACACATCTGCTGTAGCGGCACCCCTGAAGCAGTGACCAACGACCCCGCCTACCTCGACCTGTTCGGTCCCCAAACGGTCAAACAGCTGGCGGTCTACAGCCACGATCCGAACCATCGCCACGACAACTGCGGCAACTGCTGTAAAGGAGGACCCTGTGCTAGATGATTTTCTGCTGCGCGCCCTGCTCGGCGGGTTTGGAGTAGCCCTGGTCGCCGGACCGTTCGGATCTTTCGTCGTCTGGCGTCGTCTTGCCTACTTCGGCGACACCCTAGCTCACTCGGCGCTGCTCGGTGTCGCCTTCGGCTTTCTGCTGCGGATCAACCTGACTCTGGGCATCCTAGTCATCTGCCAGCTGCTGGCACTTTTGCTTTTCTGCAGCCAGCGACAAAGACTCTTAGCCAGCGATACCCTGCTCGGCATTCTCTCGCACGGAGCACTCTCACTCGGCTTGGTGGCGCTGGCCTTTATGGAGGATGTTCGGGTCGATCTAATCGCCTATCTGTTCGGCGACATCCTCGCCATCTCAACCAGCGATCTCTGGTGGATTTTCGGCGGTGGTGGAGTGGCCCTGTTGGGGCTGACCCTGTTATGGAAATCGCTACTGGCGATCACGATTCATGAAGATTTGGCCCGCGTCGAAGGGGTACCGGTTGACCGGATTAACTGGACCTTTCTGGCGCTGATAGCCTTGACCGTAGCGGTTATGATGAAAGTGGTTGGCCTGCTGCTGGTTACTTCCCTTTTGATCATCCCGGCGGCGACGTCACGACGATTTGCCGGTAATCCAGAAATTATGGCGATTTCAGCCAGCCTGATAGGCTGCCTCTCTGTCGGCGGAGGGCTGTTGGGGTCTTTTTATTACGACACGCCCACTGGGCCATCAATCGTGGTCGCGGCCTGCCTGATTTTTGTCCTCAGCTTGGTGTCACCGAAAAAAGCAGGCTAAGTCTCTCCACTAAACGCCGCAGAGACTGTTCGGTAAAAACTTTCACATTGCCAATCTGCGGCGACAGAAAATAGACTCCGTGCAGCAAACGATTTCGACCCAGACCAGCGGGCCGGAATGCTATTGAAAACAAAAAACTTCTTGACACTTTCCCTGCGTTCCTCAATTATAACCAAAATTGTCACCTATCAAGGAGGGCCGTTATGCATTATTTCGTTTTACTTTGTTTGTTGCTCATCCCCTGTTCCGCTCTGGCTGAGAACCCACAGTTGCTGTTCGACCAAGGTCACCGTCAGGTCTTCGTCATTGAAAAGGAAGGTCCACTGCAGCTGGGATCCCTGGCGGAAACCTTCCATCAGCAGGGCTGGTACGTCAGCCAGACCAGGGAGCCGCTCAGCGCCCGCACCTTGGCCGGTGTTGATGCCTTGATCATTTCCGGAGCCTTTAGTCCCTTGGCAGCCGAGGAGATCTCAGCGGTTCTGGATTATCTGCGTCAAGGCGGAAAACTGGCGGTCATGGTCCATATCGGCCAACCGCTGATTCCCCTGCTGAACAGTTTGGGGGTTGAGGTCGGTAACCGGGTCATTAACGAAAAGCCTAACCAGCCAAATGGCAAAAGCATCGACTTTGCAGTCAGCCATTTTCAAAGCCACCAGTTGACCGACGGCTTGCAGCAGTTCAACATCTACGGCGGCTGGCCTCTGCGTGCGACCGAGCAAAACAGCAAACCGCTCGCCAGCAGTAGTCCAGAGGCCTGGGTCGACATGGACCGTGACAAGAAGCTTACCCAAGCGGATCTGGTAGATGCCTTTACGGTCGCGGTCTCCGGTAGTTTTGGACGAGGCAGTTTCGTGGTGTTTGGCGATGATGCCATCTTTCAGAACCAGTTCTTGCGTGGTGGCAACAAAAAGCTGGCTGAAAACCTCACCAACTGGCTAAAACCGGACAGCCGTCAACTGGTCGAAATCTGACCGCAAGCGCTATTTTACTGCGCCGTAATTCATTTTACCTTGCGACCGTTCTGGGCTACATTGAATAGATCGTAACCAGACCTAGAACAGAACGGATTCGCAATTCAAATGAAAGGCTCGCTGTTGCTGTTTTTATTTCTTATTCTGCCTCTTTCTGCCATAGCGTACGATTTCTTGGGCAAGGTACCGAGGACGTACAACAGGTCAAAACCGTCACCCGCCATGTCTGGGAGGTTATCGGGATAAAGCCGATTCACACCGTAAGACCAAATCCGGCAAAGCGCTCTACGAACACCGCAAAGAAACCGTTGAGCTCAGTTTTGCCAATGCCAAGCAACTCCACGGCCACCGCTACATCCGGATGCGGGGCTATTGCGTGCATAAGAGCAGTGTTTGCTGTCGGCCGCCTGTCAGAACATGAAAAAGATAGCTCTACTGCTTAGCAAACCTGAGAAAAAGAAGGGCAATGGCAAAGGTTCAGCTCTTCTAAGGCGGATCAGAGCATTTATTAGCGCCACATCCCCACGTTGCCGCTATCCCAGTCCAGTACCTGCTTGAACAGAAAACTCCCTGAAAAACATATATAAGAAAACCTCGCGCACAAACTTTATCGCAACCGAATACCCGTGGACCGTACTCGCCACCATGACTGAAATCGACAGCGGAAGTTTTTTCCACCCCCTCATTGGCGTAAGCGTGAAAACGCATCAATGCTTTGATACCGGACTCTTCCATCTGCTGCATCGGCTTATCCAGCGACAGCCAAATCACCTTCTCGCTACCGCAGTAGGCACGGTGACTCGACTAGGGCTAACGTATCGGGTCGCTCTCCAGATTATTGCAAACCAGGGCTAGGAGGACTTTGCGCACCAGATTCAGCAGGTGCATTTCCGGGGCGCTCAGGATCGCCTTGTAGCGCCCCTGGAACAGATGACCCGCATGCTAGTGCCAATCGAGAACTGCATATTATTGCCCAATGCGGCCACCCGTTATGATGTGAAACCCACCGGGGATTATTGAGTGAAACTCGCCACCTATTATGATGCAAAACCACCACCTTATATGAAATGGGGTGGCGGTTCTTCAAAAACTCACGATATTCGAGACATAAAATTTAAGAAGCCTCGATTCAATTGTCTAGGTTTACCGGTGTCTTTTTTAAATCGATAGTTTTAACTGTATTCCTAAGTTGATCCGAAAGCTGTTGTGGCGTAAAGCACGGATAGTTCAAATCTCATCTAAAGAAATACAGGACATTTTAAGTTGAATTAATTTGGTGAAGAGTAAATCAGTCTCCATAAAGAGTCGTGTTCAACACTGAATAGATTTCAGTATTATCAACATGCCCGTCAAGTAAGTCGGCATTAAGCCCCCACGCATATATTGGGACATCCTGACCTGTGTGTCCGGTTGTTGACCAAGTTACATCAGGAAAAGTACCTAGACCATTATTTGAAATAATTTGCAAGCCACCAGTTTCATGATCCGCCGTCACAATGATCAATGTATCATCACGCCCCGTTGCCCAGTTCGATACAACACGAACGGCATTAGAAAACTCAATAGTTTCAAAAATATTTCTCTGTATATCATTACTGTGCCCAGCATGATCAATCCGACCTCCCTCAACCATTAGGAAGAAACCATCAGGATCATTATCTAAAATTTTCAAGGCTGTTAACGTTGTCTCTGAAAGATGAGGGAATATTCCAAAAGAATCAAATTCATAGGGTAAATGAGTTTCACCAAACTGGCCCCATACCATGTTTTCTGACTCTGTATCCAAAGCAACTAGTTCATCATAATTTTCGACAACAGTGTAATCTGCTGAAATGGCAGTATTGGGAGCAATATATTGAGCGCCACCAAAAAGAACATTTGGGTGAGATCCTGTCAAATAATCAGAAATAATTTCAGCATAATTACTTCTATTAGGTTCATGAGCTCCGAATGCTGCTGGTGTCGCATGTGAGATCGTAGTGGTCGTTACCAGCCCTGTGCTGGCCCCTAACTGTTTAGCTAATTCAAGAATTGTTTCAAGGTCTAACCCGTCACCAGGTATCAGCTGAGAAATGACCCCATTATCCACTTTGACTCCGGTGGCCATTGCTGTCCCTGCCGCTGCGGAATCTGTAACCTCACCGCTTACATTTGAAGTCGTTACGGAGCCTTGAATAGGAAAGTTTTCAAAAAACAATGTGCCAGCGTTACCATTAGCATACATGCCTGCAGCACGGACCTCCTCATATCCCATCCCGTCTCCAATAAGCAGAATAACATTTATGGGATATCTGATATCGCTAGATCCACTTTCTTCCCCACCTCCACTACCTCCTGTAATAAACAGTAAAAAGCAAAGAAGTAAGAATAGACAGCTATGTTCTATACATTTTTTCAATCGATTGTGACGGTTAGTATTCATGTTCTGATTCTATCAGACTCCTTATAGTTTTCGATAGCGGTTCATAAATGATATCGCATTGTCACAACGAACGTTTTTGGGCCTGAAACCGTGAGCATTACGACCCCTAAAAAAACAGAAAAGCTGACTGCAATCTTAAATATATGGAGTTTTGTAACGAGAAATGCCTCCGAAAATCCAGAGGCATTCATCTTGAAACTTACGATATTTGAGACAGAACCCTCAACAGTACGCGATAAGCGGCGACAACGCGCCGACACAATTGAGCTGTAGATTGCTACTTAGTGGGAATTATCCCTTTGCATTAATCTGCTAAAGGATCTTCACCTTCTTGCCAACTTGCCAGATACTTTTCCAGCAAGTGAAAATCCTCCCCTTTGTGTTCAGTGAGGGTGACGTACATCTGTTCTTTTTTGACACCCCAGTGCTTATGCATCAAGTCCATAAAACCTAGTGTTAGCTCTCGTCGCTGACCTATAGATCTCCCTTGGCGAATGTCTGCATTGACCACCGCAACTCCACTTTTCGGATCAGTTGCTCGGCCAATTGATAAGCTATGCGTACTGAATTCACGAATCGAAATACAGATATGGTCTGTGCCAGTATCCATGACCCTTGAAAAAAGTTGTCGTACATCTTTTGAAAAAGATATTTTTTCGTCATCGTTCAGGCTTCGATTGATTTCAAACTGTAAATGCGGCATGTCGTGCTCCTTTATCGGGTTCAGTAGACACATTTCCCTTCTATTGCAATCGATAGATGCATAACAGCTTTACGATATCTCCATTGCTTCGTAACTTCTACTCATTCGCCCAAAATAGAGCAAGTCTTGGTTTTAAGCTAGTTTGCTTAAATATAAAGCCTTGAGACTCAAAAACCATAAAGCCACGGTCACCGGCGGGGCTTAGTAATGGCACGAAATAACTTGATCAGCAGATTTATCAACAATGAAGCTAGAGTGCAGTAAAAAATTCCTATTGGCCATCCGACTAAAATCCAGAAAATGGACCCAATCCAACCCAGTCCTTCTGGGTTATCAAAGATAAAAAAAATTCCTATAAAGGATGCCCATAAGCACAATCCCCCATAAATGATGCCTCTTACATTGAATTTGACAGAGATATAAGTCGGAAGGATAAAAGCTGCCAGAGAGACAAATTGTGTTGTTGTCATTTTCGTTCCACTGAAGTTATTCCTATCTGCGATAAAAAACACCGATGCCTGGATGAGGGTGGCAGACA
>NZ_QKAP01000121.1 GCF_003247215.1 Malonomonas rubra
TCTCTTTATACATTGCTGGAATTATTTCATATTCCAGAGATAAATTCAAGTACTGTTCGTCATCTCCCATCCCCCTCTAAAAGAAGAGGCTTTCCCTACGACTATTTTGTAATCTGGTTGTCCACTTCGCTCCAGTTGAGACATTAGCTGTCACGTAGTGGGTACAAACTGGCCTCATCTCAAAGAGGAGGCCAGCCATGACTGAAGATTTTCCAAACAATGAAGTTGAATTTGACCGCAGGTTCCATTCAGAAGAAGCCTGCCTAGACTATCTCCTTCAACTTCGCTGGCCAGAGGGGTTCAGATGCTCCCGCTGCGGCCATGATGGATACTGGATGAGTTCCAGAGGACTTTATCTCTGCAGGCACTGCGAACATCAGCACTCAGTGACGGCAGGAACAATCTTTCATGGTACCAGGAAGCCCTTGACTCACTGGTTCAAGGCCATGTGGTGGTTTTCAACCCGCAAGAACGGAGTCAATGCCACCGCATTGCAAGCCTTGCTTGGGTTTCGAAGCTACCAAACGGCCTGGTGCTGGTTGCAAAAATTACGAACCTGCACGGTTTTCCCGGATCGAACCAAGCTGTCCGGTTCCGTAGAGGTCGATGAATGCTTTTTCGGCGGCGCACACAGCGGCAAGCGTGGCCGTGGGGCCGGACATAAATGCAAAGTTGCTATTGCCGTCGAACGCAAAGGTCGCAAGCTCGGCCGACTGCGCATGCAGGTCATTGAATGCTGCAGTGCAGACGAACTGACGTCTTTTATCAAAACGAACATCACCGCCGGCAGCCAGATAACGACTGATGGCTGGGGTGCTTACAGCGGCTTGCAGGGTGAAGGCTATTCTCACAAAGCCATCGTTCAGAGCAAGACTGCTGACAAAGAAAGCGTGCTGCCGGGTATTCATCTGGTAACGTCACTAGCGAAACGGGTTATGCTAGGCACCTTCCAGGGGCGATTTGACTCGCAGTATTTGCAGCGCTACCTGGATGAATATGTCTTTCGCTTTAATCGCCGGAACTGCAGAGCCGTTGGCAAGCGATTTTGGCGAATCATGCAACAAGCCGCTCAATCAGTTCCAGTTCCTCTGAAAAATCTGGTTCTGGAACCGATCACTTGAGCGAAGTAGAGAACCAGATAAGTAAAAAGGGGCACCACCATAGTGATGCCCCCAACGAATCAAGTCTTCAAAAAGCTGTTATTACTAGTTTTCCGCTAAAAAGTATTTCTCATAAAAATCTTCAAGAGACTTCAAATGGCGGGTTTCGTCAGCGAGCAAACGTTCAAAAATTGGAGCCATCGGTGCACCAGCACAACCGTTAATCAAACGCTGGTAAAAATCGACCGCCCCTTTTTCCAGATGGATTGCATAAGCCAATGACTGACGTGCATCTGCATCAGGGGTAATTTCCTTCTGCTCGAACACATAGTCAAGATTCATGGTTGGAACCGGCTTATTCATCTCGTCACTGCTTTCGTGATGCCCTTCAAGCAGTGCCATCTCAAGTTTCTGTTTATGGATCAGTTCATCAGCAGCGGCGTCACGCAAAATCATTTTAGCCTGACGATCTTTAACTATTTTGATGGCGTAAAGATAGTTGCGAAATCCTTCTTCCTCCATCTCGATTGCTTTTTCCAAAGCAGCTTCATAAGTATAACAAACACCTTCTTCTAAACTCATCTCAACTTCTCCCGTTCATCAAATGCTCAATAAATAACGATATAACCGTGCTTTTCAGCTATTCTGGAGATTTCCAGCACATCTTCAATCTCATAACTGCTCCCATCAAGCACGAACGTATAGCCCCCATCGGGCTTTTCCTTTGCCAACCCTATCAAGTATTCAAAACTTGCTGTTTTGACCGTCTCCATCAAGCCCTCTTACAAACTGAATTTAAATAAAAAATTTTACCACATTGTTGTATACAAAGTCACTCTCCAATGATTTTCACCAGAACTCTTTTCCTGCGTCGGCCGTCAAACTCACCATAAAAAATCTGCTCCCAAGGCCCGAAATCAAGCTTCCCGTCAGTAACAGCGACAACAACCTCTCGCCCCATGACGGTCCTTTTTAAATGGGCATCTCCGTTATCCTCACCGGTATTATTATGTTGATAGTCACTAAGCGGCTCATGTGGAGCAAGCCCTTCCAGCCACCGTTCGAAATCATGATGTAAGCCTCGCTCATCGTCGTTGATAAATACGGATGCCGTAATATGCATAGCGTTGCAGAGGAGCAAGCCTTCCTTGATGCCGCTATCCCGCAAGCATCCTTCAATCTCATGGGTAATATTCCGAAACTCACGCCGCAAAGGGATATCGAACCATATTTCTTTACGATAAGTTTTCATTTCAAAATCCTTTTTAACAACTAGATATCAGTCATAATTACAGGAAGTTACATAAAACCATCTTCAGGCAATCCTGGGACACTCCAGATTATCATTGACTCGTAAAAACGGTTTTTATATAAAGCACACTGCCCAGTCGTATTTTTTAATTAAAGGGCAAAAAACGAACCATGACAAAACTTTCGATCAAAACCATATTCTATTTCAGTTGCATGCTGTCGCTGTTACTGGCCAGCTGCTCAGACAGTGCTGCTCCGATTTATCAGGGTCCAGACATCAAATTTTTGCGCACGTCTTCTGCAGAGGGGCTTGAACAAGAATTTAAACGCCAGAGTTACGATCTTAAAGAGCTTGATCACGGGGTTCCGCCACTGATCTTGCAAACCCTGCCGAAAGATCTGTCCAATATCAAATCAAAATACAGGAAAAAACAGATTTTCTTTAAGTCCTTGTTGCCTATGATCCTGCTGGCCAACAATGAAATTCGCCATGAACGCAAGCAAATCCTGGAGCTGCAAAAGCTGGTACTGAATAAAACACAGCTGAAAGAGCATCAACTTCAGCAATTAGCCGATTTGGCCACTCGTTACAAAATCAAAAGAGGCGCATTGACATCCAAACAGGCATTCAAAGAGCTTTTATTGCGCGCGGATGTAATCCCTGCCGAACTCGCCCTGGCCCAAGCCGCCAACGAATCAGCATGGGGAACATCTCGTTTTTCTCAATTGGCAAACAACCTTTTCGGTGAATGGACTTTCCAACCAGGAGCAGGAATCATTCCTGAAGACCGCCCCGAAGGGGCAACCTATGAAGTACGCCGCTTTGAATCGATTTACGAGTCAATCCGCTCCTATCTGCACAACCTGAATACCCACTTCGCCTATAGGGAGCTTCGCTTGCTGCGCGCAGAAACTCGTGCTGATGGGCAACCGCTTGATGGCTCCAAGCTGGCTGAAGGGTTGTTTCGCTATTCAATCCGCGGGGAAGAGTATGTCAAAGACCTGCAGTCATTGATTCGCGCCAACCGACTGAATCGCTTCACCGACGTCGGCCTGCGGACTCGCGGCTGACATTTCCTGCCCGTTGTTCCTGCGGTTCTTCAGCGCTGGCGATTTCGCGTTCACCCACAGGTGACTGTACCAGTGCCAGCCTCCCTTCTTTCCCGGTACGGTCAAGGTATATTTATTACGACGGCTACTGCTTAGCGGCAGATCAGCTTGGACACGATACCAGCCTTCCTGCCCTGTTACAACTTCGACACGACAGCTATTTTCCCCCTGTACAAAACAGTTGACACGTCGCATGTCGACATCCGTCACGTCGATCTGCAACAGTAATTTCGGCGGATTTTCCTGGAGGATAGGGCTATAGGGTTCTTCCCCAATCACCGCCAATGGCTTCATCAGTAGCTTATCAGCAAACTCTTTCAGCGTAGCGTAGGGGCCACCCATCGGAAAACGGGGTAAGGCATAGAGATCTGAAGTTGAATGAATAACCCCCGACTGCTGAGCTAAAGCAGCCTTAAATCCAAGCTGTTTGACAATTTCGACCACTTCATCTGCATACTCGCCATAGGGGTAAGCAATCGTTGTTGGCGTAAACCCAAGGTGCCCGGCAAATTCCTGCTGAGCCCTCTCAATATCCATTACAATCCGCTTTCGCCAGTCGTCAAAACCCTCTCCCTCCGCCATCTCAACCAAATAGGCATGGCTGGCAGTATGATTCCCTATCTCCACCCCTTCTTCATGTAAAGCTTTGATCTGTTCCCAGTCGAGATAACCATGATCCCCGACAGCATCAGTATTCACAAAAAGGGTAATCGGAAAACCGAACTCGCGAACGATCGGCATCCCCCCTTCGGCAAAGGAGGTGAAAGCATCGTCGACCGTCAATACGGCGGCTTTTTCCGGAAGGTTTTCGCTTGCCCGCAAACGACGTACAACCTCCTCGAGAGAAAACACCTGATAATCATGCTCCCTCAGGTAGGTTAATTGCTGTCGGAAAGCTTCAACTTCTATATTTGTCGAGGGATAACGACTTTCACCGAATCGGTGATAGATAAACGCGTTGACCTGCCCAACCGCTAAAGCTTGACCCGCCAAACAAAATACGAAGACAAACCACAGACAGACGAAAATCGATTTACAGGTAAGAATTTTCATCAACTTTGGGAAGATCTGACTTTATTTCGCAGGTAGCGGCGGATGGTATTACGTGCCTTCGGCGTCACCGCCCACTCCAGCCACTTCGGCAATACTTCGGGTTTTTCCGAAGTTTCGATGACAGCCTGATCCCCATCCAGCAAGCGGGTTTTCAGCTGTCGGGTGCGACCGTTGATCTGGCCACGGCGAGCATGCAGGCCAAGTGATTCGTGGATTTCAAAAGCGAAATCAAGCAAGCTGCTCCCTTCCGGAAGGGTGCGGCTTTCACCGCGCGGCGTGTAAACCTGAATGGTTGCAGATGCCAGCTTCAGCGCTTCGGTATCGAACGCAGATTCCCCATCGAGCAGCGATTTCATCAAAGAACGGAAATTATCATGCCGGAACTTAAAGCCTGGCGCCAACACACCGGAATGATTGAAACGTGCAAATTTGCGGGTGGTTATTTCGACCCGCATCCGCTGCTCACCAACCTGCACCGTGGTTTTTAGCGCCTGATAGCCATGTTTTGATGTCAGGTTAAGATGGTCACGCAGCTTGCCGGGAATCGGCGGGAAGAGACCATGCAGCAGGCCTAGAAAAATATAGGCATCCATCATCCGGTCGACCTGCACTTCCAGTGTATAGAGAGTTGCGAATCCGCGCGGCATATCCTGAACAGCAGCAACCGAGAACGAACGCCAGCGATCTTTCAATTGCACCGATAGTTTCTGCTTTTCGCATGCCGTCATGATTTTGGCGCGCGTCTTACGCAAATATTCGGTGTTTTCCTTTTTTAGCAACTCAATCTTCTGGTTGTATTTTTCACCACGTTTCGGGTAGAGCAAGTTATAGGAAAGAGACTCTAGTTCCGTCGCAACATGTCCCATGCCAAGGTGTTGCGCCAAAGGGACATAGATGGTACGGGTCTCTTCGGCAATCAGACTCTGCTTTTGCGGCGGCAGCGCGTCGATCGTCAACAGGTTGTCGATCCGGTCCCAGAACTTGAGACACAGCACCCGAATATCGTCAATCGCCACCAGAACAGTCTTACGGTAGGTCTCTTTTTTCAGTTCATCGCGTGATTTTACTTCCGAGGTCACCTTGGTCAAGCCATCAACCAAATGAGCAACCTCGCTGCCGTACTTTTTCTCAACATCATCCAGAGTAACTGGCGTGTCCTCAACAACATCGTGAAGTAAAGCGGCAATAACAGATGAAAAATCCATCCAGTGCCGTGCGGCCAGATGAGTGACCCGCAACGGATGGAAGATATACGGCTCCCCTGACTTGCGCATTTGTCCCTGGTGGGAAGAACGGGCATCTGCCAGTGCCTGTTCAACCCGCCCCAGTTCATGATCGAGTTCATCTTCTGAAAGACTGGCGCCAAAATGGGTAACCAGTAATTCCATGATCTCTGTGATCATGCGTTTTTCTGTTTTTGTGTCAAACTTCGTCATCAGATCTGTCGATGCGGATGTTGTCCCTGCTAACCAGGAGGCCAGCTAAAATCGCGGCCTCCCAGAAGGTGGAAGTGCAGGTGCCAAACCGATTGCCCGCCCGCTTCATTACAATTATTTACGATCCGAAACCCGTCCTGGGCAAAACCGAGATCGTTCGCCAGTTTTCCTGCAACTTGGTAAACATGCCCGATCAGGTTGTTATCGGCAGTGGTTAAATCTAGAGTGGTACGAATATGCTTACGTGGCACGATCAGAAGATGGTGCGGCGCCTGCGGTGTGATATCCTCAATAGCTATCAGATCCTCATCTTCGTAACGGATCGTGGCGGGAATTTCACCAGCAGAGATCTTGCAGAAAAGACAATTGGTCGCCATGGTTGTTCTCCTTTCTGGGCTATCTCTTAATTTGATCGGTAGAGTTCGGGATAGTAACAAACATTTTCACTACAGCCTATCCCAAAATGTTTACGATGAGCAGCCACTGCCCGCCTATGATATTCAGCAAACGGCAGCTTTTCTGCCGCCAAACGTAGAAACTCCTTGGCGAGTTGCAGATTTTTGACCTTTCTGAGCAAAGGTGCACCACGTCCGACAAGCTTCAAACCTGAAATCCCGGCCGTCATCAGTCTCGGAATCGCGCACAAGCCGCAACCGTGCCGACGGTCCGTCTGCGACCAGCTCTGCTGTTTGGCGATCGCCAGTTGCAGCTGCGGGCTAGTTTCACCAACCGGCTCAATGCAATACGGTATTTCGCATGGCCATATTTTCCGCAAGCTTGAGTGGTGAAAAGTGCAGTAGCCTTCTGTATTAGGACACTTCCCGACCAACAAGAAAGCATCGAAACCGATTCCTTTGACCTTTTTGACAATCTCAGCAATTTCGGCAAGTTGCAGATGGCGCGGCAGTACCGCTCGCCCAATGCCTTGCTGACGGTAAAACTCAACCGCCGCTGAATTGCCGAGATGTGCCAGTGTGCTGGCATGATAGAGCAGATCAGGAAATTCTCGTTTCAAAACACGCAACAAACCGAGATCAGCCAAAATCACACTGGCAACTCCTGCGGAAACTGCCTCACCAACATAATCGATCAGCAACGGTACTTGCTTGTCAGAGTAGAATGGCGCGTTCAAGGTCAAAGCAAAATCGCGGTTTTGTTCATGGCAGCTAGCAACGATCTTTTCCAAATCAGCAAAAGAGTTGATTTGTGCACCGGCAAACGTGCGCTGATTGATGCTAGCGAGCATCCCAAAGCGTTGCTGCCACTCGGGAGGAACGTAGCCGCCATAAAGTTCATCTGCACCAGCCTGCAGCAAAGCATCCACTTCGGCAAGCTGATCTATCGGCGAAATCAGTTTCATCTACCTTCAGCCACTTTACGCTGTTTCCACATTGTTTCACGACGATAATCCCACCACCCACCATCAACCTCGGCCTGCAGGGTTTCCCCAACGATCAGAAAGGTCAGGGCCGGTTTTTTGCTCGGATCATCTAGGTAAAAATAATCGAATCCGTCACAGGCGGCAACGATGCTGTCCAAGGTCGCTTCGATAATCTTCTCTCCTGGCAGACCAAGCTTGTGCAGCAGGGCGATCGGCACGTCCTTACCATAGCCATTGCGCAATTTGGTCACCAATTCCTCCAGCGGCAAATTGTTCATATAAATCAGTAAAGAAGCTCCAGGAGCAGCAAAGTCCTCCAATTTTGGAGCATCTTCTTTGTTGCCTAACGTTTTGGGCGAAAGTATAAGCGCCCGATCACAAACCGACGGCAAATCGAGCGTCCGCTTCAATTTCGCGGAAGCGGCGTTGGCTATACCAACACCGGCAATCACTTCAGCACGCTCGGCAAAATGATTGATGAGTCCCTGAAAAGGTGAATAAAAGGTCAGATCACCGGGAATCAAAAAAGCCACGGCTGAGGACTCAAGTTGCATTTCGAGAAGCGAAAGCAGTTCTGCAAAATCGTAGTCGAACGGAATCAGAATCTGTTTTCCTTGCAACAGTTCAGCAAACGTCTCATCGTAGGGAAGCGGCAGATACACGATTGTCGCCTTCTCCAGAGCTGCAGCCCCCTGCAGAGTCAGCATTTGCGGATCACCTGGTCCGGCACCGACAAAATAAACCTTATTCACACACCTGCTCCTTTTGCAGATAGATGAGAAACTCCCGATTACCTTTCGGGCCCATAATAGGGCTTTCTTCGACACCCAAGACTCGGCATTGCAACACGATGGCAAGCTGTTCAATCTTTTCGATAACCTGTTGATGCAGTTCTGGATCCTTGACCACCCCCCCTTTGCCAACCATTCCCTTACCGACTTCGAATTGCGGCTTTATTAGAGCGATAACTGAGCCCTGCTTGGTCAGCAACGGCAAAGTGCTCGGCAACACCTTTGACAGGGAGATGAAGGATGCATCGATCACAGCAAGCGACGGCAAAGGATCCAATTGATCCGCCGTCAGTGAACGGATATTACACCGTTCCATGTTGACCACCCGCCTATCTTCGCGCAGTTTCCACGCTAACTGCCCGTAACCGACATCAACAGCGTAGACCTTGGCTGCACCGTTTTGCAATAAGCAGTCGGTAAAACCACCGGTCGAGGCTCCGACGTCAATCGCCACCCGATCATAAATCTCGACCGGAAAGCTCCTGAGGGCCTTTTCCAGCTTTAAACCACCGCGAGATACGTACGGCAAATCCTCCCCCTTAAGGCGGATCTTTGCGTCGACATCAACACGGATTCCAGCCTTATCGATCCGATGATCATCAACAACGACTTTACCGGCCAAAATAAGCGCCCGCGCCCGTTCCCTAGAGGCAACAAGCCCGAGTTCCACAAGCAATTTATCGAGTCGTTCCTTCATGCTTACTCACAAACAATACCTACTTAACACCTTAACATAAGGTAATTTATCCTACCAAACAGGATAACTATCTCCCTACAAAAAAGGGAGGCTTCCAGGCCTCCCTTTACAAGTTTCCTTTTAACAAACTAACTCAAAAAGAAATATCTATTTTCTGAGAAAACCTCTTCAACCTCTGCAATCGCTTCGCAAACTTCTTCTTCACTCAGGTCCAATGCAAAAGCCCCTTGACTGCCAGCCACTTCAATAGTGTTATCCGGGCTCCGCTGGCCAATCTCCAGTTTGCCACAGATAGGGTCAGAGAGATTGACTGTTGCCGTAAAACGGTAAATCGTCTATCCTCAACCCTCTCTTCTTCTACCGGAATTTTCAAATCATGATTGATGCAGAGTCGTCCTTACCAATGAACAGTTAAAATTCCATTTATCAGGCACTGCAGCTCCGACAACCGCGGAAGAATAATTCTCCTCCAGTGTAGTAAAGTTCCCGCCCCCGAATAGACCTCCTCAATCTATACCCGATAGTTGTCAGCATTGTCATTATTTATGATCACTTTACTCAAGTGACTGAATAACCTGACCAGAAAAGCCTTTTCCTGGTCGACAATGGAAAACTTATGGGCAAGAATTAGTCAACCAATCGCACTACCGATCGAATCTTCCCAGAGCATCTTCTCAAGCAACCCGTAGGATTTATTCATCCCCTTAAGACTTGCAGCAAGCACCAGACTACGAAAGGTACGCTCACAAACCACGGAGATCGCATGATCAAAGGTTTTGATTTTACATGACATGCTGTAAAAGGCTTAGTTTACTATCTTTAACAGCCATGCAGATACAGCGGGGCCACTCGAAACCACCTCACCCAGACGGACATAATAAATTAGTCACCATTTAACATTCGTCCGAACAGAGAACTTTCGCCTTTCTGATCTCCACCAGCAGTCGGAGCATGGGAGATAATCCGATCTGCTAAACGACTGAAGGGAAGACTCTGCAACCAAACCCGCCCAGTTCCACGTAGGGTGGTCAGAAACAACCCCTCTCCACCAAAAAGCATGCTTTTCAAACTGCCAGCGCGGTCGATACTGTATTCAATGCCAGACTCAAAGGCAACGACACATCCGGTATCTACCCGCAATGTTTCTCCTTGCAGATCCTTTTTGATGATGGTTCCGCAAGCATGAATAAAGGTCATTCCATCCCCTTGCAGTTTCTGCAAGACAAATCCTTCGCCACCGAAAAAACCAACCCCTAACCGCTTCTGAAATGCGATACCGATACTGGTTCCGGATGCGGCACACAGAAAGGAGTCCTTCTGACAAAGGATCTGGTTCCCGGGAACAGTCGCCAGATCAAGCGGGATAATCTTGCCTGGATAGGGTGCGGCAAAAGCAACATGCTGCCTCCCTGAACCGACATTGGTAAAGTGGGTCATAAAAACCGACTCCCCGGTCAACACCCGCTTCCCGGCACCAAGCAATTTGCCGAACACTCCCTGCTCTGGCTCTGAGCCATCCCCCATCCGTGACTCGAAATTGATTCCTGCTTCCATGTAGGTCATGGCACCGGCTTCGGCGATCACTGTTTCCTGTGGGTCAAGTTCAATTTCAACCATCTGCATATCATCACCGATGATCTGATAATCAACTTCATGACACTTCATCGTCTCCTCCACCCGCTGAAAAACGAAAACAGGTTTAAACTTTATCAGGCTTTTGGTTGATATGAGAAAGTCGTGCAAAATTTACTGACGAAATATTGTTTCAATTCATCCATATCCACTGGGCTACCTAATTCACGTACTATCGAGGTAACAGTTTCTTGAGGACGGCCACAGGGAACTATCAGCCCGAAAGTTTTCAAATCATTATTCACATTCAAAGCGATGCCGTGCATGGAACACCATTTTTTGACCGCGATACCAAAGCTGCAGATTTTCCCCCCATTCACCCATACACCCGGCTCTCCTTTTTTCAAAACCCCTTCCAGACCGTATTCATGCAAGACCGCAACAACCACTTTGAGTAATGAGTCAGCATACCAACGCAAATCCTTTTTCTTTAAGACAACAATCGGATATGCAACAAACTGGCCCGGTTCATGCGCGGTAGCCAGCCCTCCCCGGTTAATGTTTTTTAGTTCGACTCCTGAACTATTAAATTCACTCTGCGGGATTTTAAGATCCTCGACCGACCCTCGGCGACCGAGAGTGACAACCGCCGGATGCTCTACCATAACGAGGGTGTCAGGCCGCTGGCCCGCCTGGAGTTCAAGAAGCAAACGGTTTTGCCGCTCAAAAGACTGCTCATATTTAAGCAGACCCCAATCTTCGACGATTAACGGAGTCGGAGTATCTGATAAATTCATTATTTTAAACCTGAAAATAAAACAGGGAGTTCACGCATCGCGTAACTCCCTGTTGAATCTGGTGGGCGGTACTGGGATTGAACCAGTGACCCTTCGCGTGTGAGGCGAATGCTCTCCCGCTGAGCTAACCGCCCTGATGGGATGAATTTTATAGCAATATCATATCGAGGTGTCAACAAACGATTACAGCATACTAAAAAACCTAAGGAAATGAATCCGGGTTCTTTTTCTGATCAACATAAATCGCCTTCGCCCTACGATAACCGGCTTCTGTAACCAGCGCCTTATCTAAAATTGTCTCGACAACATGTTGCGGCTTGCCTGTAACCACCTCGGCAAGATTAACCAGCGCATCGGCATCCCACAGAATTCGGAATTCTGGAGAATCAACACCGGCCGGAGTATGGTGATTTGCTACCAGTTCACAAATCTGCTCAACGAATCGACTTTCGGCACCGATATTGGCCAGTAGCATGCTGGCAACATGTGGACCCTCCTTTTCCTGTAGTTTACCATCACAACGACCATATTTCCGTTCCGCTTCAGGGATACCAATATCGTGCAGATAGGCTGCAGTCAATGTTAATACCGGTTCGGCATCTATATACTTCAACAGAGCTTTTGCGTGTTTGTGCACTTCATGAGCATGGGATATCCGTCGTGCATCGGATGCAAAATATGCTTCCATCGCTCGTTGGACCTGCTCGAGAAACTGCACATCTTTTTCACCAAGATTCACCAAATTGAAGCCCACGAAGTTTCCTCACCGGTCAAGGACAAACACTTTTGCTGTTGCTTCAGCGTAAAGGCTGTCATCAATCTTCAGCTGCGCCGAAGCCTGCCAGACTTTTCGGCTGCAGTCTTCCAGCCGTCCGGTCACCACAACCTGAGCCTCGACCGGCACCGGTTTACGGTAGCGGACCTGCAACTCAGCAGTAACGCACCGATCAGCTTTTGCCCGGCAAGCATAAATACAAGCCTCATCGAGCAAAGAGGCGATGATCCCGCCATGTATCACCCCCTTCCAACCCTGATAGTCGGAAGACAACTGCAAAACCGCGTAACTGGCACCTTGGCTATTATCTGTCGTAAAATCTGCCTGTAAGCCAATAAGGTTCTTCGGTCCACAAACGAAGCATCCGGAATCGGCTTCAACCTCCTGTTTTGCGGCCTCACTCATCGGATAAGCGCCCAACGCCGTAATACTCAAAACCTTCTTGACGGATATATTCAGGATCGTACTGATTTCGGCCATCAAAAATAATCTGCTGTTTCATCGAGCGGCTCATGGCAGCCAGATCGGGATTGCGGAACGGTCTCCACTCGGTAAC
Organism: Malonomonas rubra; assembly: GCF_003247215.1. Classification (GTDB taxonomy): domain Bacteria; phylum Desulfobacterota; class Desulfuromonadia; order Desulfuromonadales; family Geopsychrobacteraceae; genus Malonomonas; species Malonomonas rubra_A. The sequence continues at coordinate 12,520 of NZ_QKAP01000121.1, forward strand.
CAGCAACATTGCGTCAGCCGACTGCAAAGCTTCATATTGGTTAGCGACCAGTTGCAGATTACCTTTTTCGAACCACTCCGCTGGCAACTCTTGCTCGGCAGTTTCCATAGCTACTGGATCGTAGGCCAACACCTTGGCACCGGAGGTAATCAAATCGGCGAGTAGAATTTTGGCTGGCGCTTCTCTCATATCGTCGGTTCCCGGTTTGAATGACAAGCCCCAAACCCCGAACACCATCCCCGAGAGATCTTCGCCAAACCGCTTTGCTAGTTGACGGCCGAACCATTTCTTCTGTTCTTGATTCCGTCGTTCGACGGACAACAGCAATTGTGGTTCGAAATCAACATCATGTGCCATACGGATCAACGCCTGAACATCCTTTGGAAAGCAGGAACCGCCATACCCACAACCTGGGTAAATAAAAGAAAAGCCGATTCGCGAATCGGAACCGATCCCTCGGCGCACATTTTCCACATCGACACCCAGCAACTCGCAAAGATTGGAAATCTCGTTGATGAAGGAAATTTTTGTTGCCAGCATCGAATTAGCTGCGTACTTGGTCATTTCTGCGTCGCGCACCCCCATAAACATGGTCCGTTCATGGTTCCGGTTAAACGGTGCATAGAGTTGCCGCATCAGTTCACAAGCCTTCTCGCTGTCACTGCCAACGATAATCCGGTCAGGCTTCATGAAATCGTCGATCGCCGCCCCTTCTTTAAGAAACTCGGGGTTACTGACCACGTCAAACGCGATTTGAAGGTTGCGTTTCTCCAACTCCTCCAAAACTGTAGCCCGGACCAGATCTGCCGTACCAACCGGCACCGTCGATTTATCAACAATAACACAATAATCGGTCATCAACTGACCAATCTGGCGTGCAACAGCCTGAACATATTTGAGATCGGCTGAGCCGTCTTCATCAGGAGGTGTTCCGACAGCAATGAAGTAGATCTTGGAATCAGCCATCGCCTCGGCAAGGCTGGTCGTGAACAGCAATCGATCTTCAGCGTGGTTCCGCAGGACCATTGATTCAAGCCCGGGCTCGTAAATCGGCAGTTGACCCTGTATCAATCCAGCAATCTTATTTTCGTCAATATCAACGCAATAAACCCGATTACCCATTTCAGCGAAACAAGTACCGCTTACCAGACCGACATAACCGGTCCCAACCACCGTCAAATTCATCCTGATTTCTCCAAACTGAAATGAGAAATGGGCTACAAATGTAGCCCATTATTTCTGTATTGTTGGCGACCCCGGGAGGATTCGAACCTCCGACCTTCACCTTAGGAGGGTGCCGCTCTATCCAGCTGAGCTACGGGGCCATCGGCACGCTTATACCGCGGCAAGGCTGTTTTTTCAAGCTCTTACTGAAACAGTCGTTAGAACTTTAGCAGGCTAAACACCTTACCTTCTGGCAGTTTTTCCCGACCGTTCAAAAATTCCAATTCGGCCATAAAGGCACACTCGTGGATCTCGGCACCGAACTGTTTCACCAAGTCAACAACCGCCGCCATAGTACCGCCGGTGGCCAGCAAGTCATCGGCAATGATCACCTTGTCGCCAGGTTTGAATGCATCTTCGTGAATTTCCAGCGTGTCAGACCCATATTCCAGTTCATAGCTGATACTACGGGTGTTGTAGGGAAGCTTTCCTGGTTTACGCACCAAGGTGATACCGGTACCCAATTTATACGCCAATGCCGAACCGAGGATGAAACCGCGGGCTTCAATCCCGACGATCTGATCTATTTTTTCACCAACGTAACGGTGCGCCAACAGATCAACCATCCGGTGGAAACTTTTGGCATCGGACAGTAAAGTTGTTATATCTTTAAAAACAATCCCTTTTTTGGGAAAATCGGGAATGTCACGAATAATGTCTTTTAACTGATCCATGTCAACTCCTGGTTATTAGTCCTTCTCTTCGTTCAATACACGCTCTTCCAAAGTCTTACGTAGTTTGGCCAGACTTTTCGCTTCAATTTGCCTGATTCTCTCACGTGTTACCCCAAACTGCTGGCCGATGGTATCCAGAGTCTGCGGCTCACGATCATCCAGACCGAAACGTAACGCCAGAATTTCTTTCTCGTTATCCGTCAACTCATCCATCCATTCGAGCACATGAGCAAAACGGTCCAAATCCTCAATCATATTGCCCGGGTTGATCACGTTTTTATCTTCGATAGTGTCGATCAAACTGTAATCGTTGTTATCCCCCATAGGGTGCTCGATCGAATAGGTCTTTTTCAGCAGAATCATCATTCGTCTCACATAAGCGACTTCCGTATCCATCGCTTCGGCAACCTCCTCTAGGGTTGGGTCGCGCTTGAGTCGCTGAACCAGTTCCCGACTCACCTTGACCAAACGATTGATGTCATCTGCCACATGGACCGGCAGTCGAATCGTCCGGCTCTGATTTACCAGCGCCCGCTCGATCGACTGACGTACCCACCAGGTCGCGTAAGTCGAGAAACGGCAGCCCTTGCTGACCTTAAACTTCTCGACCGCCTTGATCAGACCCATGTTGCCTTCTTCGATAAGGTCAAGAAATGGCAGGCCCCGGTTCATATACCGCTTGGCAATCTTCACCACCAACCGCAAGTTCGACTCGATCATCCGCGCACGTGCAGCCTCATCACCTTGAGCTATAAGCCCGGCCAGTTCGCGCTCATCCTCAGCGGTCAGCAACTTACTTTTCTGAATTTCCTTCAGATACAGCTTAATTGCATCGGCAGCGACGTACTCTTCTTTATAGTTGGTGCTATCGGAAGAATCGGAATCATCCTCTTCATCCTCTTCATCATCACCGGAATTTTCAGGAGCCTCGACAACAGAAAAACCATCTAGGTCATTCTCGTTCTCTGAGCCAAGGTCACTGCGGTCATACTCTGATGTCATTTCATCCATTTTGCCCTCCCCGAATAAATAGCATCGGCATATTTAATCGCAGTCTAGGGGATGAAGAAAGCTTAAGGCAAGTACAAAATCGGGTTAACAGCCTGCTTCCCCTTACGGACTTCAAAGTGCAGCCTTGGAGCCCCCCCCGCAGGGGGGACTCCAGATACCGCTATACGTTCCCCTTTACTGACAAAATCCCCTTGATAAACATAATTTTGCTGATTAAAACCATAAATAGTAAACAGATCATTTTCATGCTGCAAAATGATCAGATGCCCATATCCAATAACACCATCACCACTGTAGATCACCTTCCCCGCCTCTGCAGCATTCACCCTGGACCCAGCCTTGGCGGCGATTTCGATCCCTTTCCCACTACCAGCTTTGGCCCGAGAACTGAAGGAACGTATGATGTTTCCACGCAACGGCCACTGCAGCTTCTTTGCTTCTGTCGGCTTCTCAGTGGTCTTCGCAACGGGATTTCTTTGAGGCATTGTGGTCTGTTTAACCGTCGATCGGGTCAGTTTCTTTTCGACTTGCAACGGCTGTCGTCTGACTGATGACGAGGATTTTTTTTTGGGTGCTGATTTGGCTGTGGCTACCACTGGGACCGTGAGAACTCGGTCTGCGCCAGGGATATAGAGACGAGTTCCAACCCTGATTTTTGTCGGATCGGAAATATTGTTGGCACGAGAAATCTCCGCCTCACTGACTCCATATGCCAAACTGATTCGATAAAGATTCTGCCCCGGTTTAACTGTATGATAGATTCCCAGATCACAGGCCGACAGCAGCAACAGAAGAAATAACGGCAGGAAGAAGCACCAGCATATAGGAATGCTGCTTTTCGGGTTATCGTATTTGAGCCACGCCGCGAACATCAAACTCCTGCAGACTAAATGGATTAATGTAAGTATTTTATGAGCAGTAAAGCTCCTATCAGCAGAGCCAAGAACAGAATGGTCAGTAGATTGAAGTATTTTTCGATAAAAACCCTGGCAGGACGCCCCAAGTAATAAAACAGTCCTGCAACAAGAAAAAATCGCAGACCTCGGCTTACAAGTGAAGCACCGACAAAAACCGGAAAATTGATCTGAAAGGCTCCGGAGGCAATGGTAAAAATCTTGTAAGGAATCGGTGTAAACCCAGCAGCGAAAACCGTCCAGAAATCATATTGATCAAAAAGGGTCTTGACTTGAGCAAAACCTTCAGCCGAAAAACCAGGTACATATTGAAAGAAGTAGAAACTAATCAAGTCCCAGACGCCCCAACCAATCCCGTAACCGAGTACTCCACCGGCTACCGAACCGAGTGTAGCCACCAATGCAAAGCGGTAAGAGAGCATCGGTATGGCCAGACACAAGGCAATCAACAGAACATCAGGCGGCACAGGAAAAAAACTGGCTTCCGCGAAAGCCAACACCCCCAGAGCGGGAATCCCATAGGGTGTTTCCGCCCAAGAGAGCACCCAGTCATATAAACGGCGAACGATCTTCATCATAAGTGTAATTGGAATAATCAATCCTCATCAGTTAGCCAGCCCTGCTCACCTATTAGAGGGACAAAGCGGCAGTCCATTAACTGCTCACGCTTGAACTTATCATCTCCCAAGCGGGTCACCCGCATCAAAATTTGCTGTGACCGGTCACCAACAGGCAGAACTAGTTTCCCACCAACATCCAACTGCTGAAGATATTTCGTAGGGATATCAGGAGCTCCAGCCGCAACCAGAATCCCATCAAATGGCGCTTGGTCACGCCAACCGATCGTACCATCCCCAACCTTGATATTGATGTTACTCATGCAGAGTTGATCGAGCACTTTACGAGCGCGGCCTGCCAGCACTGAAATTCGTTCAATCGAATATACTCTTTTGACCAATAATGACAAAACCGCGCTCTGGTAACCTGAGCCGGTTCCGATTTCAAGAATCCGCTCATGCCCCTGCAGATCAAGGGCAGCCGACATCGCAGCAACCATATAAGGTTGAGAAATGGTCTGCTTCTCTCCGATCGGCAAGGAAGCGTCACTGTAGGCATGGCTCTGCAAACCGGATTCAACAAAGAGATGGCGCGGCACCTGCATCATAGCATCAATAACCCGCTGATCATCAACCCCACGTGCGATGATCTGTTGCTCTACCATACGTCGGCGAGCGATAGCGAAATCTATCAAGCTTTTACTCCAAGTGCCCAATCTTGCAGAGCAGCAAAAGAATCATCATTGGTTAGGTTGGTGTGCAGCGGAGTCACAGAGATCATCTTCTCGTGCAGCGCATTACAGTCACTTCCGGGGATACTTTCAAATCCGACATCACCACCCCCAATCCAGTAATAGTGTCGTCCGCGTGGATCTTTATTAGTGGTCACCAAATCACCATATTTACGTTTTCCTTGTCGCGTCAGCTGCATCCCGCGACATCCCCCCGCCGGCACATTCACATTCAAAAAAGTATCGGGCGGAAGTCCTTTCGATAAAACATGCTCTGCCACTTGGCGTGAAAATCCAGCAGCGAGTGTCAAATCATCCTGATTGAACTGCGTACAATCGAGGGAAATTGCAAAGGCGGGCAAACCCATCAGCGACGCTTCCATAGCCGCACAAACGGTTCCCGAATAGGTTATATCATCCCCCACATTGCTACCACAGTTGATTCCGGAAACAACCAGATCGGGGGTTTGACGAATCAAGCCATGAATCCCCAGATTCACACAATCTGTCGGCATTCCATCGACAGCGTAAACATCCGGCTTGAGTTCTTCGGCCCGCAACGGCCTTTCCAGCGTCAACGCATGGCCAACCGCACTACGATTCCGATCGGGGGCAACCACAACAACACGCCCCAAGCCTTTTAGGGCATCGGCCAAAGCCCTGATTCCCGGTGAGCGAACACCATCATCATTCGTCACCAGAATTAACACGGAAACCCTTTACTCATCGGCGAGGCTACGACTCAGGCGACGGTGAATCCGTTGCAGATCATGCTTAATCAACTTCAGGATTTCCGTCTGAGATTTACTGCTTTCAGGCAGGTCGGCTACATGCGGGTCGGAACAGAGTTTCTTCCGCGCACCTGCAATGGTAAAGCCCTGCCGATAAAGCAAATCTTTTATCAACAGGGCTGTCTCTACATCTTTACGGCGATAGAGACGTTGATTGGTACGACTCTTCACCGGTTGTAAAATGGTAAACTCAGTCTCCCAGTAACGAAGGACATGAGTTTTTACTTTCAGCAAAGCGGCCACTTCGCCGATTTTAAAATAGAGTTTATCAGGTATCTCGACCATCATTTAGGTCAAAAAACAATTTAGGCGTCTTCGCCATTGATCGAAGCCTTCAAAACCTGACTCGGTTTGAAAGTCAAAATTTTCCGGGCGGAAATTTCGATCTCATCGCCGGTTTGCGGATTACGACCACGACGGGAGGCTTTTTCCTTCACGACAAAGTTACCAAATCCGGCAATCTTGATTTTCTCACCTGCTTCCAAAGTGTTCTTCATCAGGTCGAAAACCATTTCCACAATTGCTGCCGATTCCTTTTTAGAAAAACCGGTGGTCAGATAAACGCTTTCTATAAGATCTGCTTTAGTCATAATCCCTCCCGCATCCATTCAGCAGGTGTGTTTATTGAATTCTACTATCTACTTGATTTTTCAGGATTTATACCACAGAGAAACGGTCCGCGCAACAGCTATCAGCGAATTTCTGCCCCCAACTGCTGACAAATTGCATTTATCAGCTTGTCATGCCCCTTGGCAACCTCATTTTCAGTCAAGGTTTTTTCCAAGTCACGATAGCGGACCCGAACCGCCAAGCTTTTCTTCCCTTCAGGAATCCCCTTTCCGGTATAAAGATCGAACAACACAGCATTTTCGATATATTTGACCTTGGTTCGGCCGATAACTTCCATCACCTGTGCAGCCGCAATCGACTCATCCAGCAACAGTGCGCTATCACGAATCACATCCGGATAGCGGGATAAGGGCTTGAATTGACTATATTCACCGACAGCGGCAAGCATCTCCTCAACATCAAGCTCCAACAAATAAACTGGCTGTTCGATGTCGAATACTGCCAACACCTGCGGGTGTACCTCGCCAATACTACCAAGCGATTTCCCAGAGTGCATCAATCGACATGACTTTCCCGGGTGAAGATATGGCTCAGGAGTCTCAACGGTAACCTGAACATCGTTTATGCACACAGCCGACAACAGCTCTTCAGCTACCCCTTTGAGATCATAAAAATCTACTAGCTCACCTGTTTGCGCCCAACCTTCCGGCTGTCGGCGGCCACAAGCTACAGCCGTTAAGGTCAACCGCTCCTGACAAGCATTTTCGCCCACAGGAAGGAATACCGGACGCAGCTCAAAAAGACGTAAATCGTTACTGCGATATGCAAGATTGTAGGCAACGGTTTCCAAAAGGCTCGGCACCAAACTGGTACGCATCACCGATTGATCTTCCGACAATGGATTAAGAATCTTCACCTGCTGCCTGCGCTGGTCATCCTCTCCCAACCCAAGTTTTTCAACCGAATCGGCACCATAAAATGAATAGTTCATCGCCTCGGAAAAACCGCAGGCCACAATTGCATTACGCAGGCTGCTCTGCACCCGTTGACGCTGAGGCGGCACAGTCGCATCGACGGTACCGGTTGGCATGGTCACAGGAATCCGATCATAACCGTAGAGCCGGGCGACCTCCTCGATCAGGTCGACTTCTCGCTCCAGATCAGGACGGAAACTTGGCACGGCAACCAGCAACTGCTCCAGGTTTTCACCATCCTCAACCCGCAGTCCAATCGATTCAAGCAATACCTGAATCGTTTCACGGTCAACCGGAACATCTAGCAATGTCTTCACTTTTCCCACATTCAGGGTTAACACCGGAATCTGCAACGGCTGCGGATAATTATCAATCACACCGGCAAGCACCTCACCCTGTCCCAGCTCTGCAATCAGGCTGGCAGCACGGTCGAGAGCAACCGGAATCATATCGATATCAGCACCACGCTCAAACCGATGTGAAGACTCCGTATGTAGTCCGTGCCGCTTACTGGTCCGACGGATCGCGGTCGGTTTGAAATAGGCCGCCTCGAGCAGTATATCTTCCGTATCGTCCTGCACCTCGGAGTTCTGCCCCCCCATGACCCCGGCCATGGCGACCGGCTTCTTTCCGTCACAGATCATCAGGTCCTCGGCGATCATTTCATGTTCCTGATCATCGAGAGAGATGAACTTCTCTCCCTGCTGAGCACGTTTTACGACAATCCGCCCCTCTTCGAGATACTTGAAATCGAAAGCATGCATCGGATGCCCCAATTCCATCATCACGTAGTTGGTAACATCGACCACGTTGTTGATCGAGCGCATGCCGACCGCCTCAAGACGACGTACCATCCAATCGGGCGAAGGGCCAATTTTGACGCCCTTGATCATCCGCGCCGCATAACGCGGACAGTAATCAGCATCTTCGATAACAACGGAGGTCTGATCTGTGATCTTCACCGCCGACTCGGTAATCTGTGGGGCTGGTAGTATTAATTCCTGATCGCACATTGCTGCAACTTCACGCGCTACCCCGACCACACTCAGACAGTCAGGGCGATTCGGCGTCAGGCCGATCTCGATCATAAAATCTTTCAGGTTCAACGCATCGAACACCGGCTGACCGAGTAGCAAACTCTGCGGCAAAATCAGGATACCAGCGGAATCCTCCGCCAATGCCAGCTCCTTTTCCGAGCAGAGCATACCCATGGAAATCTGCCCACGGATTTTCGATTTCTTGATCTTGAAATCCCCGGGCAGAACCGAACCAGGTTGAGCCAATGCGACCAGATCACCGGCTTTGTGGTTGGTCGCCCCGCAGACCACCTGTACCACTTCGTTTCCGTTGTTGACCTGACAAACTGTCAATTTATCCGCATCCGGATGTTTTTCTACCGACTCCAACTTGGCAACGATAACCGAATCGAGCCCGCCGCCGATTTCTTCCAGTGCATCGACCTCAAGACCCGCCATCGTCAGACGATCACAAAGCTCCTGCGGGCTATAATCGAAATCGACAAATTCTTTTAACCAATTATAGGTAACAATCATTTTTCAGTCCTTCCCCAATCTCAAAACTGCTTGAGGAAACGCAGGTCATTTTCAAAAAACAGCCGCAAATCACCAACGCCATATTTGAGCATGGCGATCCGCTCCAGCCCCATACCGAAGGCGAAACCACTATATTTATCGCTGTCGTAATCGACCGAGCCGAAAACCTCAGGGTCGATCATGCCGCATCCGAGGATCTCCAGCCAACCAGTCCGGCTACAGACGCGGCAGCCTTCACCGCCACAAATAACGCACTCGATATCGACCTCGGCACTCGGCTCGGTGAAGGGGAAAAAGGACGGACGGAAGCGGACACCGAGACCTTCGCCGAAATACTCACGGAGGAAGTGGGTCAGAATCCCTTTCAGGTCACCGAAAGTAACCTTTTCATCGACCAGAAACCCTTCAATCTGATGAAACATCGGGCTGTGCGTCAGGTCAGAGTCACGGCGATAGACAGTCCCGGGCGCAATCACCCGCAACGGTGGCTTGTGCTTGAGCATGGCGCGGATCTGCACCGGCGAGGTATGCGTCCGCAACACCAGATCATCTGTAATATAGAAAGTATCCTGCATGTCGCGGGCCGGGTGATCCTTGGGAATATTGAGCGCTTCGAAGTTGTAGAAGTCCTGCTCAATCTCCGGTCCTTCCTCGACCATAAATCCGAGCCGGGAGAAGATATCGACGATTTCCTCCGAGACCAGGGTAACCGGGTGTTTACTGCCAAGCACTGCACGTCGGCCAGGCAGGGTAACATCAATTTTCTCGCTGGCCAGTTTGCCCGCAATCGCTTGCTGCTGCAGCTCTGCCTGCCGCTCGGCAAAACGAGTTTCGAACTGATCTTTCAAGGTATTAACCAGACTGCCGACCACCGGACGCTCTTCAGGAGCGAGGTCGCGCATCCCCTTCATCACTTCGGTTAGAGCACCTTTTTTGCCCAGTACCTGCACACGCACATCCTGCAGCGCTTTTAAATCAGCAGCTAGCTGCAGGTCGCTGAGGGCCTTTTCCTGTAATTGCTCAATCTGTTCTTTCATCAGTTAATCCACGTCTGGGCAAACCATAGCAGTTTGCCAGTTCGATGATTCAAAGAAACTGACGCCGGCAAGCCGGCGTCAGTTATTTACAAAAAGGGAGTGAACCGGAAACGAAAAAGGGAGATGGAGCTTATGTCCATCTCCCCTTGAAGGCTTAAAAACTGATTACTGCAGTTTCGCCTTGGCGGTTTCAACAACAGTGCTGAAACCTGCGGGGTCGTTAACAGCAAGATCTGCCATAATCTTACGGTCAAGTGCGACCTCAGCCTGTTTCAAACCATGAATCAGGCGGCTATAGGAGAGTCCGTTTTCACGGGCTGCGGCATTGATACGAGCAATCCACAGGGCACGAAAATCCCGCTTCTTGACACGACGGTCACGAAAAGCGTAATTCAGGGCACGGTCGACTGCTTCGGTCGCTGAACGGAATAACTTGCTGCGGGCGCCACGGTAACCTTTGGCAAGCTTAAGTACTTTATTCCGACGACGTCTGGCTTTAAAGCCTCTTTTTACTCTTGGCATCTCACTTGCTCCTTCTCTTTAAAGTTAGTTTCGGCATACGCCGCGGTCGGATCTGCAGGGGGAGATAAGTCCCCACAGTTCACAACCAAACTCACCCCATGCATGGGGCGGGTAAATTGTTACAGGTACGGAATCAGCTGATTGATATTACGCTCGTCAGCTTTATGAACAAGAACTGCCTGACGCAGATCACGCTTCCGCTTGGTGGTTTTCTTGGTCAGAATGTGGCTGGTAAAAGCCTTGTTCCGACGGATCTTTCCGGTGCCGGTCTTGCGGAAACGCTTGGCCGCACCACGATTGGTCTTAATCTTTGGCATTACTACTCTCCTGTTACCTTTTGTTTATATGCTCCGGTATCCCGGTTCACTTCCTTAAAGGGCCGATCATCATCGTCATGAAACGACCCATCTTGCTCGGCTGAGACTCGACCTGTCCAACATCCTTGAGCGCGTCGACAGCTTTTTCCAACTGCATCATGCCTTGTTCCGGATGGGCATTCTCGCGACCACGGAACATGATGGTCAGCTTGACCTTATTCCCCTCCTCAAGGAAGCGGCGAGCATGCTTGATTTTAAAGTTGAAATCATGCTCGTCGGTCTTTGGTCGCATCTTAACTTCTTTAATCTCAACCTTGACCTGCTTCTTTTTGGCCTCAGAAGCGCGTTTAGCCTGCTGATATTTATACTTGCCGTAATCCATGATCCGGCAAACCGGAGGCTCGGCCTGTGGCGAAACCTCCACCAGATCAAGTCCCTGCTCTTCAGCCATACGCAAAGCATCTCGGGTATCAAGAATTCCGAGCTGGCCACCCTCATCATCAATCACCCGAACTTCACGGGCCTTGATGGCTTCGTTGATGTTCGCTTCCTTAGCTATGGGTCTGTCTCCTCTACTCTGAATGCAGTTTTCTGCAGCAACAAATCACATCGCACAACGGCGAAAAGACCCACCACGGGCCCTTTCTTGCTTATCTATATGCAGCTGCTTCCTTTTCAACGAAACCGATAAAATCGGTCACGCTCATCGACTCCAGGTTTTTACCGTTACGGAACCGTGGAGCAACTGTCTTTTCTTCCATTTCCCGATCGCCGATGACCAGCATGTACGGAATTTTTGCCACCTGCGCCTCACGGATCTTGAAACCGAGCTTCTCGTTGCGCAAATCCAGCTCTACCCGGACACCTGCAGCGCGTAACTGTCGATAAACCTCTTCGGCGTACTCAGCCTGATTGTCGGTAACATTAACAACAATCGCCTGAACCGGCGAAAGCCAGAGCGGGAAGCTGCCTGCGTAATGCTCAATCAGTACACCGATGAACCGCTCAATCGAGCCGAGAATGACTCGATGCAACATAACCGGGCGATGTTTTTCCCCATCGGCGCCGATATAATTCAGATCAAAACGCTCAGGCAGGGTAAAATCGCACTGGATTGTAGCACACTGCCATTCCCTGTCAAGCGCGTCCTTGAGCTTCACATCGATCTTCGGACCGTAGAAAGCGCCGTCCCCTTCGTTGATTTCATACTCTTGCCCGCTCGACTCCAAAGCGGAGCGCAAAGCATTGGTTGCCCGCTCCCAATCCTCATCACTGCCGATCGACTTGTCAGGTCGGGTCGAGAGCTCCATCGTGTAATCAAAGCCAAAGATTCCAGCGACTTCCTGCACAAACTGCATGATCGCCTTAACCTCGGCATCGATCTGATCAGGACGACAGAGGATGTGGGCATCATCCTGGGTAAAACCGCGTACCCGCAACAACCCGTGCAGCACACCCGACTTCTCGTGCCGATGCACGGTACCGAGTTCGAAGAAACGCAATGGCAGATTCCGATAGGAGCGGGGCTTCGACTTATAGATCAACATGTGTGCCAGGCAATTCATTGGCTTGATCCCATAACCCTGCTCGTCGACCTCGGTGAAATACATATTCTCGCGGTAGTTCTCGTAGTGCCCGGAGGTTTGCCACAATTCGGTCTTGAGAATCTGCGGCCCCATGACAATATCGTAACCGCGCTTGAGATGCTCTTTACGCTCGAAATCTTCAATAATGGTACGCAGCATGGCGCCCTTAGGATGCCAGATCACCAGACCTGCGCCAGCCTCTTCACTGAAGGAGAACAAGTCGAGCTCCCTGCCAAGCTTGCGGTGGTCACGCTTACGCGCCTCTTCAAGCCGGTTCAGGTGGGCCTTAAGATCTTTCTTGTTCTGGAAGGCAGTGGCATAAACCCGCTGCAGCATGGCATTCTTCTCATCACCACGCCAGTAGGCACCGGCCAGACTGGTCAGTTTATATGCCTTGAGAAACCCGGTGCGTGGGATATGCGGCCCCCGACAGAGATCGACAAAGTTACCCTGACGATAAATCGATACCTGCTCTTCATCCAGATCTTCAATTAACTCGACCTTGTAGTCCTCGCCCATCTCGCGGAACATCTTGATCGCGTGGTCTCGGGAAAGTTCTTCTCGAACGATCTGCAGGTCAGCCTTGGCCAACTCGTCCATCTTCTTTTCGATCACCTCGAAATCTTCCGGGACGAACTTTTTGGTTTCACTGTAAAAATCGTAGTAAAAACCATCTTTAATGGCAGGACCGATAGTGACCTGAACCTCATCCCCAAAAAGATCTTTGACCGCCTGGGCCATCAGGTGAGCACAGGAGTGTCGAATCAATTCCAATGCCTCGGGAGAGTTCTGGGTGACCAGTTCCAGCTTGCCGGAAGCTGAAAGCGGCCGGGTCATGTCGATCATCTCGCCTTCGAAACGTGCGGCGACTGCCTGGCGCGCCAAGCCTTCACCGATCGTCAAAGCGACATCATAGGGAGTCGAACCCGACTCAACCTCTTTGACTGACCCATCCGGTAGTTCAATCTGCAACATCGCCATAATCCATTCTCCTGAAACAAAAAGAGGCATCTTGTAAAGATGCCTCGACATTCATTGCAGTGATTGCGGGTGCCGGTCATGGTAGGCACGGGCGGGATTGAACCGCCGACCCCTACCGTGTCAAGGTAGTGCTCTCCCACTGAGCTACGTGCCTGCAACCAACCGCGGCGTGATATTTATCAAATCGCCGTCAATACTGTCAAGCCATTTTCTTAAATTTATTTGGTTTTTTTACCACCCCAGCCAAACAGCATCAACCATGAAGTTTTCTGGCTTGCGTGACAGAAGTGACAGGGTTAGAGTAAACCACCGTTTGACCTAAGTGCAACAGCTATTCATCGCACTTTATCTGTCATGAGGTATTTTATTGTGCAGTCGATCGATCAATTTATTCAAGAGAGCTGTCAGCGGCATTCCGACAATATTGCCATGCAGAGCAAAAACCGTGGCAAGTGGAAACCCCTCAGCTATCAAAAGCTCTGGCTCTCAGTAGAGAAGCTCGCTTCCGGGTTGCGCGTTCAAGGAATAGAGCATAAAGCCCATATTGCCTTACTCGGCCCATCTTCACCCCGCTGGGTCGCCGCCTATCTTTCGATCCTTCGTGCCGGCTGTGTGGCCGTTCCTGTTGACAAGGAACTAAAAGCGGCCGAACTAAGGCAAATTCTGGATGATGCAGATGCCGAAGCGATATTCGTCGGGCAAGCGCAATTTGAAATCCTGATCGATATTATCGATGACCTGCCAAAGCTGCAGAAGATCATCCTGCTCGACATTCCATTGTCTAACATCAGCGACCGCTCCGACATTGCCGGCGTGCTGGAAAAACTCTCCTCCCTTTGGCAGGAACTGACAGAAGTCTGCAACATCCCGGCAGGGAAGAAAAAACAAATCGAAGCAGCGGCGATCGAGGCACATGCCCTGCTGACCGCGCAGGAAGAGCCGGATGGTGGCGAAAAGAAAAAAGCCAATTTCCTCTCCCGATCAGCGACTTCGCGCAACAAACTACTGAAAGAAGGGCGATTGCTTGCCTACAAAAGCCTCTTCCATGAAAAAAAGCTAGAACAGGCGAACAACCAACCGGATGAGGTTGCGGTTATCCTCTACACTTCCGGCACCACCGGTCGCTCGAAAGGAGCAATGCTCAGCCATCGCAACATTGTCAGCAACATCAAAGCCGCCTGCGATCGCTTCCATCTCGACAGCTCGATTTCAACGTTATCTTTTCTGCCAATCAACCATGTTTTCGAGCAGGTCTGTGGTATCTTGCTGCCTCTTTCGCTGGGCGGGAAAGTCAGTTTCGCCGAATCGATCAAGAAACTTGGCGACAATCTCAATGAGATCAAACCGACCTTTCTACTCGGAGTCCCCGCCGTTTACCGTTTACTGCTCGATCGGATCACCAAGAACATTGATTCAAAAACAGCATCGCGACTCCTTTACAAATTTCCTGTGACCCGCAAAATTGTTGCCGTAAAGGTCCAACAGGCAGTAGGAAAAACCACCACCTTTGTCAGCGGCGGTGCGGCCCTCGACCCGGCCATAGCTGCCGGTTTCAAAAAACTAGGCCTGACCCTTCTACAAGGCTATGGCATCACCGAAACTTCACCAGTCATCTCAGCAGAGAGCCCGTTCAAGAGCAAACCGGGAACAGTCGGAGAAGCAATGGATGGCGTGACTGTCAAGATCGACCGTCCCAATGCCGACGGCGAGGGAGAGATCCTGGTCAAAGGCCCTAACGTGATGCTTGGCTATTACAAGAATGAAAAAGCCACCATGGAAGTTCTGCAGAACGGCTGGTATCACACCGGCGACCTTGGCCGCTTCGATGAAGATGGAATGCTGCAAATCTGTGGCCGGGTGAAAAACCTGATCGTCACCCCAAACGGTAAAAACGTCTACCCGGAAGAGGTTGAAAACCAGCTATTGAAGAGCCCATTTATAGCTGAAATCATGGTCTACGGGCACAAAGTAGGCCCCACCGCGGAAGAGGTCTACGCCGTCATCTTCCCAGACGAAGAAAGCCTGTTCAATTACGAAAAGGACCTGGGCAACGGACCGCTTAGCGAAACTGAGATCGAAACCCTTCTGCGTGGCGAAGTCCTGAAATACGGCAAAGACTTGGCAGATTACAAACGGGTGAAAAAGTTCACTCTGCGGGAGGAGGAGTTCCCGAAAACAACTACTAGGAAAATCAAGCGATACGTGGTTGAACCGAAAATCTCTACCGACTAAACAACTAAACTTTCCCAACAAAAAAAGCCGGAATCCACATTTACGGAACCCGGCTTTTGCATTTCTAACTTTTCGATTCAGCCCAGGTTGTTCTCTACCCGGATCAAGCGCGTCGGCTGCTGCACAATCTCCAACTGATCAATTTCGGCCAGCGCCTGGTTGATGTTGGCCTCTTTCGCATCATGAGTCATGATAACAATCGGCACAGCATCTGCTTCATGGCGTTCCGGCTGAATCATAGACTGGATACTGATGTCGTACTTGCCAAGGATACTGGAAATCTGCGCCAGGACTCCCGGCTTGTCAACCGTGGTAAAACGCAGGTAATAGTGGCTGACGATTTCACTCATCGGCTTGATCGGCAACTCTACAATCTGCTCTGCACAGTAGCCCATGATCGGAGTCCTTCTCTTGGCGCCAGCGAGCATATCGCGACCGATCGACATCACATCCCCCATTACGGCGCTAGCAGTGGCATCCATCCCCGCCCCGCTACCGTACAGGAGTGCCGGACCGAGAAAATCGCCCGACAGGCGAATTGCATTGAAAACGCCATCCACCTCCGCCAGCTGATAACTGGCCGGGATCATGGTCGGGTGGACCCGTACCTCAATCTGGTCGCCAAGGTTCTTGCCGATTGCCAACAGTTTGATCTTATATCCCATTTGCGTGGCGAACTGGATATCGATCGCAGCGACCTTGGTAATCCCTTCGGTGTAAACATTGTCGAAATCGACCTTGGTCCCGAAGCACAGAGCCGCCAGTAAAGCAATTTTATGCGCCGTGTCGATCCCCTCGATATCGAAGGACGGATCGGCCTCGGCATAACCAAGTTCCTGTGCAGACTGCAACACTGGAGCAAAATCGCTACCGTTTTCAGTCATCTCGGTGAGGATATAGTTGCAGGTTCCATTGAGAATACCGAGCACATTGCTGAAATTATTCGCACAGAGATTTTCCTTGATTGCCGAAATCACCGGGATACCACCACCGACCGCCGCTTCGAACATCACGTCAACGCCTTGTTTTTCGGCGGCCGCCAAAATCTCCTGCCCGTGCAGCGCCATCAGAGCCTTGTTGGCAGTGACAACGTGCTTACCGTTGGCAATAGCCTTGAGGATGAAAGACTTTGCCGGCTCATAGCCACCAATCAGCTCAATCACGATATCGATTTCGGGATTGCTGATGATCTCTTCGACATCCGTACTCAACAAAGCGGTGTCAACCTTTACCCCGCGATCAGTGGTAATATCGAGATCGATGATTTTAGCAAGTTCAAGCGTTGTTCCCAAACGCTGTTGCAACAAATCCGCATTTTTCTGCAACACCCGGATAACACCAGTGCCGATGGTTCCAAAACCAAGCAAACCAATCTTAATCGAGTTCATATATCCTCTCCAGAAAAACTATTCTTTATCTTCCCGCACGTTTTGAGCAACCCTATCAAGCAATCCATTAATAAATGAAGGCGACTCCTTAGTTCCGTATCGTTTGGCAATTTCGATCGCTTCGTTGATTGCAACGGACTTTGGGATATCGGGTTGATAGAGCAGTTCATAGGTACAAATACGCAGAATTGACAGATCAACCGGAGCCATCCGCTCCAGCGACCAGTTCTTGGCAACCTCGCGGATCAGCTTATCGATAACTGCACGAGATTCAACCACCCCCTTGACCAGAACCTCCGCAAAAGTGCGGGCAGCTGTCGACAGGGGTCTATCGGCTGTATCCAAAGGTTCGCCAAGCGCATCATCCGCAAATCTAAAATTTTCCCAAAAATCAGCCAGCAAACGGCTGGCATCGGCCTGCTCGTCCAGACGCAAGGCAAACAGAATTTTTAACGCACATTCCCGAGCGATGCGGCGGTTATTGCTCGACATCAGCTCAGACCGTACCCATCAGGTTAACCATTTCGATGGCGCTCATCGCCGCCTCGACCCCCTTGTTACCAGCTTTGGTACCGGCACGCTCGATCGCCTGCTCAACAGAATCAGTGGTCAAAACACCAAAGGCCACCGGCACCCCACTGTCGAGGGAAACCGAAGCAACCCCCTTTGAAACCTCAGCACAGACATAATCGAAATGTGGTGTTCCGCCACGAATTACAGCCCCAAGGGTGATCACCGCATCGTACTTGCCCGTAGCGACCATCTTCTTGGCCAACAGCGGGATCTCAAAGGCACCGGGGACTCGCACGACGGTCAGGTTTTTATCTTCCGCACCATGACGGGTCAGAGTATCTATTGCACCTTCCAGCAGACGATCACAGATAAAACTGTTAAACCGGCTTACAATCAACCCGAAGCGGTAGCCTTTGGCATCCAATTGACCTTCGATAAACTCAGGCATCTTTTCCT
This sequence comes from Malonomonas rubra, assembly GCF_003247215.1. GTDB lineage: Bacteria > Desulfobacterota > Desulfuromonadia > Desulfuromonadales > Geopsychrobacteraceae > Malonomonas > Malonomonas rubra_A. Next base: position 30,551 of record NZ_QKAP01000121.1, read on the forward strand.
CCTATCGTCACTGGCAGCAACTAGAGATTCTCCAGCATGTGGCCCATTTTTTCACGTTTGGTTTTCAAATATTCTACATTAGTACAGACCGGTACCATCTCGATCGGCACCCTTTCAACAATTTCCAGACCGTACCCTTCGAGGCCGACAATCTTTTTCGGATTATTGGTCATCAACCTCAATTTCCGCGCGCCCAGGTCGGCCAGCATCTGCGCGCCGATCCCGTAATCACGCAAATCTGCAGCAAAACCTAGCGCTTCGTTCGCCTCTACCGTATCGCAACCCTGATCCTGCAGGTTGTAAGCCTTAAGTTTATTGACCAGGCCTATACCACGCCCTTCCTGCCGCATGTAGAGAACTATTCCACAGCCTTCCTTTTCGATGGTTGCCATCGCAGAGTGCAGTTGATCCCCACAGTCGCAACGCTGTGAGCCGAAAACATCTCCAGTGAGGCACTCAGAGTGCACCCGCACCAGTACCGGCTCATCCGGACCGATCTCCCCCTTAACGAGGGCAAGATGCAGCGCCTTATCAACATCGTTCTCATAGACGATCGCCTTGAAATCACCACCATGCTCCGTCGGGATGATTGTTTCTACGGCTTTCCGTACCAACATCTCCTTGCGCATGCGGTACTCAACCATATCGGCGATGGTGATAATTTTCAGCTCATGCCGCTTGGCAAACTCTTTAAGCTGCGGCATCCGTGCCATCGTGCCGTCTTCGTTCATGATCTCGCAGATCACTCCAGCCGGCTTCAACCCCGCCAACCGTGCCAAGTCAACCGAGCCTTCAGTCTGACCGGCCCGCACCAGTACCCCCCCCTTCTTTGCACGTAGCGGGAAGACATGTCCCGGTCGAGCCAGATCACGTGCAGTCGTCTCATCGGCGACGGCTACCTGAATAGTATGCGCCCGGTCGGCGGCGGAGATTCCAGTTGTGACCCCACGCCGCGCCTCAATCGAAACTGTGAATGCGGTGCCGAAGGATGAGCTGTTATCGGACACCATCAATGGCAGGTCCAGTTCGTCGGCCCGCGCTTCGGTTAAAGAGAGGCAGATCAGGCCCCGCCCTTCCCGAGCCATGAAGTTGATGATCTCAGGGGTTGCGTATTCGGCCGCAACAACCAAGTCACCCTCGTTCTCACGGTCTTCATCATCGACCAAGATCACCATCTTGCCTTGACGGATATCTTCGAGAGCAGCTTCTATTTTCGCAGTCGGCATTGATTCTTCCTTCCGAATTAAAGACGTTAGCCGGGAAATATCTCACATAAATCCGTTCTTGGCAAGGAACTCAAGACTGATGCCTTCCCCTTGCTTGCTGTCAGATTTTGCCTCCAGTAACCGCTCGACATAGCGACCGACCAAATCCGTTTCGATGTTCACTCTTGCCCCTTCGCGGCAGTGCTGCAAAGTTGTCATCTCCAACGAGTGAGGGATGATCGCCACCGAAAAACTGTCTTCGCTCACAGTATTCACCGTCAGACTAATGCCATCAATTGCTACAGATCCCTTTGCAACCAGATAACGCAGCGCCTCTTCCGGCACACTGAATTCAAAACGGACCGCGTTCTGATCCTGAAAACGCTTCTTCACGATCGCAACACAATCGATATGGCCGCTGACCAAATGTCCACCAAGCCGGTCGCAAAGCCGCAATGCTCGCTCCAAGTTGACCTGCATGTTTGCTCTCAAGCTGCCCAGGTTGCTGCAATCGAGAGTCTCAGGCGAAACATCGGCCGAAAAGGAATGCTCGTCCCAGGAAACAACAGTCAGGCAAACACCATTGACCGCAATACTTTCTCCCAGATGCAACTCCTCTCTTGCCAACTCGCTGGCGATCTGCAACACTGCGGAATTCCCCTGCCGTTTGAGACTACGTACAGTACCAACCGCTTGAATCAACCCCGTAAACATCGTTCAACCTCTCCTACAATCAAAAGATCTTTATCAACCTGTTCATAGCGAAGATCTCCCAGCGGTATCGCCTCTGCCAATACCGTGCAGCCGCTGCCGGAAAAGATTCCGTAAGTGACGGCCCCACCGATCAACTTAGGGGCAACAAAAACCTGTAGCTGATCGATCAAACCGGCAGTTAAGGCCGCTCCGGCCAAAGTCGAACCACCTTCCAACAACAAACGTTGCACATCTCGCTTCCCCAGTTCATGCCAAAGATGGGGCAGAGAAACCTTACCTTCATCAGCAGGAAACTTGACGACCTCTGCTCCAGCATGCTGCAAACGAAGGATCTTCTCCTCATCGTCACTAATGGTCGCAATAAGGGTCCAGGACGTCGAATGTTGTTGCAGCATCGCTGCGTCAGCTGGCATCCGCAAGTGGCTATCCACCACCACGCGCAGCGGATCACGTCCTCCGCCATCGGGTAAACGGGTATTCAACAAAGGATCATCAGCAAGAACGGTCTCCACTCCGACCATGATCGCCTCGACCCTGTTGCGCAGGAGATGCCCCCGCAGGCGACTCTGCTCACCGGTAATCCATTTTGAGTCTCCGCTTGCCGTAGCGGTCTTGCCATCCAAGGTCATTGCTGCCTTATAGATTGTGTAAGGCATTCCAGATGAGAGAAGCCGGGCAAACGGCATCACCAGCCGCCGACACTCTTGCTCTTCAATCCCGATGGTCACCTCAATCCCGGCCTGCCGCAATTTCTCAATTCCTCTCCCGCAAACACACGGGTTCGGGTCCTGTACCCCGACAAACACCCTCCCGACACCGGCCTTGACCAGAGCGTTGGCGCAGGGACCGGTCCTCCCGTGATGCGAACAGGGTTCAAGAGTGACATAAACATCAGCACCTCTGGCCAGCCCGCCAGCTTGGCGTAGCGCAAAAATCTCGGCATGCGGCTCACCCGCCTTGGGATGAAATCCTTGACCAACGACCTTGCCGGAACGTACGATCAAGGCCCCAACCGGCGGATTCGGCGATGTTCGTCCTTCTCCCCGGCGAGCCAGACCGATCGCCTGCTGCATATACTGTCGATGGATGTCGAGATCCATTTCCACTTCCTTTTAACCTCTAAAAGCACAACAGCCGGAATACCCACGATATCCCGGCTGTTTAGAAAAATCTACAGAGGAATCTCCTAGTTCGAGTTCTTCAACAAATCCGTCAACTCAGTCATAAATTCGTTAATATCCTTGAATTGGCGGTAAACAGAAGCAAAACGCACATAGGCGACCTCGTCAACCGAATGTAGAGTATCCATGACCGCTTCACCGATCAGGCTGGCATCGATCTCCTTATCGCCCCGCTCCTGAAATCTGCGCTCGAGCTGGTCGACCATCTCCTCGATCTGCTCAACCGAAACCGGTCGTTTCTCGCAAGCACGCTGCATTCCGGCAATAATCTTCATTCGATCGAAGGCCTCTCGGCGACCATCTTTCTTGATCACCCAAGGAAGGATCTCTTCGACCCGTTCGTAGGTGGTGAAACGACGCTCGCAGGCAGGGCATTCGCGACGACGACGGACGCTATTCCCTTCTTTGCCGAGGCGGGAATCGACCACGCGAGTATCATCATGTTGACAGAAAGGGCACTTCATAGGTCCTCATCTTGTTCGAACTGCACAAATTCGATACCGGCCTCTTGTAACATCTGCAACGACAGCTCATCCGGGTAACCACGCTTAAACACCACCCCGCCTACACCGGCATTGATCAGCATCTTGGCGCAAATAATACAGGGAGAATCGGTACAGTAGAGGGTCGAACCATCGATGTTGATGCCATGCCGAGCCGCCTGGATAATGGCGTTCTGCTCGGCATGGAGACCGCGGCAGAGTTCGTGGCGCTCACCGGAAGGAACATTGAGTTGATCACGCAGGCAACCTGTAATATCACAGTGGGTGATGCCACTCGGCACCCCGTTGTATCCGGTTGCCAGGATATTCTTTTCTTTTACCAGAATCGCCCCGACCTTACGACGCATACAGGTCGATCGGCTGGCAACCAGCTCGGTGATCTGCATGAAATATTCGTCCCAACTCGGTCGTTGCACGGGATAGTTCCTTACTTCAGGCGATGAGCGTACAGCGGGAACGCCTTGCAAAGTTCCTTGACCTCGGCGCGGATCTTCGCCAGTTCCTCTTTGTTGTCGATATTCTTCAATGCACGATCGATCCAACCGGCAACCTTGACCATCTCCGGTTCTTTCAGGCCTCGGCTGGTCGTCGCCGGGGTGCCGATACGGATACCGCTGGTAACGAACGGCGAACGGCTGTCGAACGGCACGGCGTTTTTATTCACGGTGATGCCCGCTTCTTCCAGAACCGCTTCAGCAACCTTACCGGTCAACTCGGTACCGGTAAAATCGAGCAGCATCAGGTGATTGTCGGTGCCACCGGAGACCAGCTTGTACCCTTTGGCGACCAGTTCTTTGGCTAAAGTCTGCGCGTTGTTGACCACCTGCTGCGCGTACTGTTTGAACTCCGGAGAGAGTGCCTCCTTGAAGGCCACAGCCTTGGCGGCAATGACGTGCATCAGCGGGCCGCCCTGAATTCCGGGGAAGATGTTGCTGTTCAGCTTCTTACTCCATTCCTCCGTGCAGAGAATCATGCCGCCACGGGGCCCGCGCAGAGTCTTGTGAGTGGTGGTGGTAACAAACTCGGCATAGGGGACGGGATTTGGGTGGACACCGGCTGCGACCAGCCCAGCGATATGAGCCATGTCGACCATCACCACCGCGCCTACTTCATCAGCGATGCGGCGGAAAGCCGGAAAATCAATCTCGCGGGCATAGGCGCTGGCACCAACGACGATCATCTTCGGTTTATGCTCCTTGGCAAGGCGCTCGACCTCATCGTAATCGATGGTGCCAGTTTCTTCCTTCACCCCGTAAGGGACGATATTGTAGAGTTTGCCAGAGAAATTGACCGGTGAACCGTGCGTCAGGTGACCACCATGAGCCAAGTTCATGCCGAGAACGGTGTCGCCCGGCTCACATACAGCCATATAAACCGCCATATTGGCCTGGGACCCGGAGTGCGGCTGCACGTTGACATGCTCTGCACCGAACAGTTCCTTGGCGCGATCGATCGCAAGTTGTTCTGCCTTGTCAACCACTTCACAACCACCGTAGTAACGCTTGGCCGGATAACCTTCAGCGTATTTGTTAGTCAATACTGACCCCTGGGCCTCAAGAACAGCCTCACTAACAAAGTTTTCTGAAGCGATAAATTCGAGGTTGTATTCCTGACGCTCGGTCTCTTCAACCAGAATTTCAGCGATGGTTGGATCAACAACAGATAGATTTTTTTCAGACATTTTCTTCTCCGTATACGTAAAAAGCGGGACAGTCAACTGCCCCGCTTCAATGTTTTTTATTCAGCCTGCTCTGCGGCGGCAATCTTCAACAGCCGGTTCTGGTGTCGGCCCCCCTCGAATTTCGTATCAAGCCAGATTTCGGCTAACCGGACCCCTTGCGCTACCGTCAAAATCCGTCCGCCCATTACCAAGATATTAGCGTTATTATGCTCTTTCGACATCTGCGCAGTGAATTCATCATGCACCAGCGCTGCGCGGATTCCCGAAAACTTGTTGGCGATGATTGACATGCCGATTCCGGTGCCACAAACAAGAATGCCCCGTTCGACCACTCCCTTGGATACTGCACTAGCAACCTTGACGCCGAAATCAGGGTAGTCAACCGAGTCATCAGTAAAAGCACCAAAGTCTTCGACCTCGAGCCCGCGCTGCTGCAACATATTAAAAAGAGCCTGCTTCAGTTCAAGGCCGCCATGGTCGGATCCAACTGCTATTTTCATCGTTTTCAAACTTTCTTGAACAACAAGGTGGCGTTAGTTCCACCGAAGCCGAAGGAGTTCGACATGGCGATGTCGCACTTAGCCTCGCGAGCTACGTTAGGCACGTAATCAAGATCGCAATCCGGATCCGGCTCATCATAGTTAATGGTCGGAGGAATGACGCCGTTGGCAATAGACAGCGCCATATAAACCGCTTCGAAACCACCCGCCGCGCCAAGACCGTGTCCGGTCATACTCTTGGTCGAGCTGATCATCAGTTTTTTCGCACTATCCCCGAAAACAGACTTGACCGCCATCGTTTCGTAAAGGTCGTTGAAATGGGTCGAGGTGCCATGCGCGTTGATGTAGTCGACGTCTTCCGACTTTACCCCGGCATTATTCAGCGCCATCTTCATACAACGTGCAGCGCCTTCACCACCTGCTGCCGGTTGAGTCAGGTGATAGGCGTCGCTGCTCATGCCGTACCCACCGACCTCGCAGTAGATCTTGGCACCGCGGGCCTTGGCCTGCTCGTACTCCTCTAAGATAACGATCCCGGCACCTTCCGCCATAACGAACCCATCGCGATTCTTTTCGAACGGGCGGCTGGCTCCCTGTGGGTCGTCATTACGGGTCGATAGCGCCTTCATGACATTGAAACCGCCGATTGCCAGCGGTGTGATAGTTGACTCGGTACCACCAGCAAACATGGCATCGGCATCACCGCGCGCAATCATGTGATACGCATCTCCGATCGAATGGGTGCCCGTCGCGCAGGCGGAAACCGACGAGAGATTCGGCCCCTTCGCACCGAAACGTATCGAAATGTGTCCCGGAGCCAGATTGATGATCAGCATCGGGATAAAAAACGGCGAGATTTTCTTATACCCCCGCTCGTTCAGCACATCGTGGTATTTTTCCATCGTCGGCAACCCCCCCAATCCAGAACCGACCAGAACACCGACGCGCTCAGCGTTTTCTTCGGTAATCTGCAAACCGGAATCATTGTACGCCATTTCAGCGGCAGCCAGCCCGTACTGGATAAAGAGATCCATTTTCTTGATCTCTTTCTTTTCGATAAAGTCTTCAGCATTGAAATCCTTGACTTCGCCGGCAATCTGGCTTGGCAGTTCGGAGGCATCGAAACGGGTAATTGGCCCTAATCCGGATTGCCCGGAAGTAATGGCTGTCCAGTTCTTCTCAACACCGGTCCCAAGCGGGGACACGATACCGATACCGGTGACCACAACTCTACGCATAACTCTCTCTTTTCAATCGTCTATTCGGCGAACCGAAGCAGAAACTGTTTAAAATAAGCGGAGTAACTGTTTTTCTTCTTTACAGTACGGCAGAAAGTAGAACGGTGGCAACGGAACCTATCCGCTGCCACCGCTTTTTTCTTAGGAAGCGTTGCTGATGTAGTCAACTGCGTCCTGAACCTTCTGGATCTTCTCTGCGTCTTCGTCGGAGATTTCGACGTCAAACTCTTCTTCGAGAGCCATAACTAGTTCAACGGTGTCGAGAGAGTCGGCACCTAGATCGTCCATGAAGGCTGCATCAGGGGTTACTTGGTCTTCGTCAACACCCAGTTGCTCCGCAACAATCTGCTTTACACGTTCTTCGATAGAAGCCATCTGCTTTCCTCCTGTTTGGTTTCGGCTATGAATAAGCCATTTTGTTTACATGTACATTCCGCCGTTGACCCCGAGAACCTGCCCGGTAATGTAACCGGAGTTGTCGGAAGCTAGAAAAAGAACCGCGTTGGCGATATCGTCCGCCGAACCGAGACGCTCAAGAGGAATCTGAGCAGCCAGTTCCTGACGCTTGTCTTCTGCCAGCGCGTCAGTCATGGCGGTGGCGATAAAGCCGGGGGCAACCGCATTTACGGTCACGTTACGCTTGGCCAATTCACGGGCATTGGAACGGGTCAACCCCATCAACCCCGCCTTACTGGCACAGTAATTGGCCTGACCGGCATTGCCCATCTGCCCAACAACCGAAGCGATGTTAATAATCCGGCCGCTACGCTGCTTGGTCATTACCTTGGCGGCAGCGCGGGTGCACAAGAAAGCACCTTTCAGATTGACGCTGAGAACAGCATCCCAGTCCTCATCCTTCATTCGCAACAGCAAACCGTCACGAGTGATACCGGCATTGTTGACCAAGATGTCGACCGATCCGAAAGTCTCCTTGGCGACCTTGATCATATTTTCAACATCAGCTGCGTCGGTAACGTTACCGGTCACGGCAACCGCCTCAGCACCGCTTTCTTTCAGTTCATCAACAAAGGCCTCGGTTGCTTCTGGATCGATATCTACAGCGACAATCTTTGCTCCCTGACTTGCCAGCGCCAAGGAAATGCTGCGTCCGATACCTCGTGAGGCACCAGTCACAACAGCAACTCTATCCTGTACCATATTCATTCTCCTTATTTGTACGTAATTTTTTCTAGAGAGCTAAAGTTTTTTCAGGCTGTCGATGTCAGCAATATTCTGTACCGTCGTGCCTTTAGCAATCCTCTTTACCAAACCGGAGAGCACTTTACCGGGACCGATCTCTATATAGTTGGTGACACCCAACTCTTGCATCTTCAGCACCGATTCGTCCCAGCGCACAGCAGCACAGACCTGCTCAACCAACAACGGCTTAACCCGCTCAGGACCCAGGTATGGGGCAGCTTCAACATTGCCGACAACCGGACACTTGAATTCACCGATCGTGACACCTTCAAGGACTTCAGCCAAACGCTTGGCTGCCGGCTCCATCAAGGCAGAATGGAACGGAGCACTAACCGGCAACGGCAATGCCCGCTTTGCGCCAGCTTCCTTGGCAAGGGTCATGGCACGCTCAACTGCGGTAGCGTGACCGGCTATAACGATCTGTCCAGGGCTGTTGAAGTTAGCCGGAGCCACGATCTCTCCCTCAGCTGCTTTTTCACAGATCAGCGTCAACTCTGGAGCATCAATCCCCATGATCGCCGCCATGGCGCCGAAACCGACCGGCACCGCCTCCTGCATAAAGGTGCCACGCTGACGGACGGTCTTGACGGCATCTGCCAGAGAAAGCGCCCCGACCGAAACTAGCGCCGAATACTCGCCGAGCGAATGTCCGGCAGCAAAAGCGGGCTGCAGGTCTGTTTCCTGCTCCAAAACTCGTAACGCGGCAATACTGGTAGTGAGAATGGCAGGTTGTGTGTTGGCGGTCAGCTTCAGCTCATCTTCACTACCACTGAAACACATGGCCGCAAGATCAAAACCGAGGGAGTCGTTCGCTTCTTGGAAAACATGCTTGGCGACGAGAAAATTTTCCGCCAGATCTTTGCCCATTCCTGAATACTGAGAACCCTGACCGGGAAACAAAAATGCGTTCATATGATTAATCCGTATCTGAAAATTTTAAGTTCAGCTCAAGTTTACCAACGAACCAAGGTCCCGCCCCAGGTGAAACCACCACCAAACGCGGCCAGCAACAGCAGATTACCTTCTTTTAAACGCCCTTCACGCTGTGCTTCATCAATGGCAATCGGGATGGTCGCCGCCGATGTGTTACCATACTTTTGGACATTTATAAAACACTGATCATCAGTCAGTTTCAAACGTTTGGCGGTCGCTTCGAGGATACGTATATTTGCTTGATGCGGGATAAACAGGTCAACATCGGCGCAGCGGAAACCTTGCTCTTTAAGAACCGCTTTAGAGACCTCCGTCATCATGCGAACAGCAAACTTGTAAACCTCATTCCCCTGCATTTTCAGGTACGGAAGCCGCTTCTCCAGGCCTTCTGCAGAAGCCGGATATACTGCGCCAAAGCCAGGCTGGTAAAGGAGCTCGATATGATTGCCGTCGGTATGCAGATGGGAAGCTAGCACACCAGCATCGCCATCTTGAGCTTCTAGGACGACGGCACCAGCTCCATCACCAAACAGAACACAGGTATTGCGATCAGTCCAATCGAGCGAGCGACTGAAAGTTTCCGCTCCGATAACCAGCGCCTTTTTTCCCCGCCCTGCGATCAAGTAATCATCAGCATTGGCAAGGGCGAAAAGAAAACCACTACAAGCGGCGGAAACATCATAGGCATAGGCGTTTTTGGCACCAAGTTTGGCTTGCACAACACAGGCAGTCGCAGGCCAGGGATAGTCACCAGTAATGGTACCAACGACGATCAGGTCGATTTCTTCAGCAGACAGGCCGGCGGCATCCAGAGCACGCTTGGCCGCTATGGCCGCAAGATCGGAAGTAAACTCGCCCTCTGCAGCAATGTGGCGTTCCTCTATTCCGGTTCGCGTGACGATCCAGTCATGATTCGTATCGACAATCTTTTCGAGATCATAATTGGTCAATACCTTTTCCGGAGTATAAGATCCCGTACCGATGATACGTGATTTCATAGCTGGTTCTCCTTTTCCAGAGACATCATCACAAAGCAAAACACTACAAAATTACAACAGCTCAGCCAAACGTTCTTCGATCCGAATCTTGGCAAACTCAGTCGCCTGCCGGATAGCGATACTGATCGCCACAGGATCAGAGCTGCCGTGACAGATAATTCCGGTCCCGGCAATCCCAAGCAGCGGAGCTCCGCCATATTCGGCAGGATTGATTTTCTTCTTGAAAGCATTAAAGGCTGACCGACTAAGCAGGTAGCCGATTTTAGCCAGGAAACGACTTTCGATTTCCCGCTTCAACATGGTGCCGATCGCAACCGCAAGACCTTCTGATACTTTCAACAGCACATTGCCGACGAAACCGTCACAAACAACGACATCGACCGATCCGTTATAAACGTCACCACCCTCAACGTAGCCGACATAATTCAAATCGGTCTCTTTGAGTAGCTGATGCGTCTCACGAGTCAGGTCATTACCTTTCTTTTCTTCTTCGCCATTGGACAAAAGTCCAACTTTCGGACGAGGTTTACCGAGCACCTGCTCGACATAAATACTCCCCATCAATGCGAACTGAAGAAGGTTGATCGGTTTGCACTCGACATTAGCGCCCATATCGAGCACCATTGTTTGGCCTTCCAAGGTCGGCACCAGAGTACCGATTGCCGGCCGATCAATCCCTTTGACACGACGCAAAACAGCCATGCCGGCAGCCATCGTCGCCCCGGAGTTCCCGGTACTGACTACGGCTGCAGCCCTACCCTGTTTGACCAAATCGAACGCGACACGGATAGAAGAGTCTTTCTTCTTTCGCACCGCATCCGACGCCGAATCCTCCATACCAACCACTTCACTGGCATGTTGGATTTCAAGGGACAAACCTTCTGTTTGATGTTTCGCCAGTTCCTGCTGAATCTTTTCTGTATCACCGACAAGAATCGCGGAACAACCCCACTGCCGGGCAGCGGACACCGCCCCGGCCACTTCTGCAGCCGGGGCGGCATCTCCACCCATTACATCAATAGCAATTTTCAACGACATACGCGCCTTGTCGAAGATTAGATTTCGTCGCTATTGATAACTTCTTTACCTTTATAGGTGCCGCAATTTGCACAGACACGATGCGGTTGCTTCGGCTCCTGGCACTGCGGGCAGGTTGAAATACCAGGAGCGCTAATTGCGTCATGCGCACGACGGGTATGCTTTTTTGCTTTTGATTTCTTACTCTTTGGTACAGCCATTTTTGTCTCCTTGCAGCCGAACGTCTTAAAGCTCAGCAGTTTTATTATGATCAGGCGTTCGCCCGCTCGCCCTACTTATCGGACGACTCTATTTTCAGACCGGCAAGGGCCGAAAACTTGTTGTTAAAAACCTTCTTTTCGCAATGACACTTCTCAACATTCAGATTGCAGCCACATTCACTGCACAAACCGGCACAATCTTCAGAGCAGAGTGGACTGATCGGCAATGCCATCACCAACTGATCCTGCAGAGGCGGCAGCAACTCAAGGGATTCGTCTTTATAATAAACAAGCCCTAGTTCATCGGTCTCCAGTTCAACCTCATCGCCCTCCTCTGCAGCATTTTCATCAGCAACATGCGGCGTGAAGGTGAAGGCGAACTCGCCTGACAAATCAATATCGTACGGTTGCAGGCAGCGACCACAAATCAGATTGACCCGTGACTTAAAATGACCATCGACTTCTACAAGCTGTCCCAATTTCTGAAACCGCAATTGAAAAATGACCGGGGCGACGAAACGAACCTCTTCCTGCCCTTCCATTTTCACCAAAACCGGAAAATCTGCAGCGTTGCAGACCATTTCCCGATTTAGACCAGCTTCTTTAATGTCTTTCAACTCAAGGTGCATCAAATTCAGCTCCAGAGCAAAAAGTGAACAGTATAAAGAGAGCCTTAATCATGTCAAGGGAAAAGGGCTCCAATTATGCTGACAGAGAACGGCGAGTTTTCTTAGCCCATCGTCGGGTAATTTGCAAGGTTTTTTTTGAACGAGAAAATGCTATCAATATAACTGGCAACCAAGTACCTCTCAGGCAAGTCAACCCATCAAAATCTATAGAATTTTAAAACATTTTACAGGAACACAGAAATGAGCGCCGATAAACAACTGAAGACCTTCCGTGAACTAATCGATATCATGGCCCTACTCAGGTCAGAAAATGGCTGCCCGTGGGATCGCCAGCAGACCCCCGAATCCTTAAAGAAGCATATCCTTGAAGAATCCTATGAACTTCTGGAAGCGATCGATACCGACAACCCGAATGACATATGTGACGAACTCGGAGATCTACTCCTTCAAATTGTTTTCCAAGCGCAGATTTTTTCTGAAAAGGGAAATTTCGACATTGCCGATGTTGCAAAGTCGATCAGCGAAAAGCTCAAACGCCGCCACCCGCATATTTTCGACGACGCCAGCTACGAGGGACACGAACAGCGCTGGGAAGAAATCAAGCGCCAGGAGCGCAGCGAAAAAGGACTGCCGGACACCCTCGCCCAGCGCCTTCCGAAAACCCTCCCAGCACTTAAACGATGTACGAAATTTGCTAAGAAGTGTCCCCAAAAAACTTCAACCGAAATCTTGGCAGGAATGCATATGTCACTAAAAAATATTGGATTTTTAACAATGGAATATAAATCCAAAAAATCCGAACTGGAAGAGGAAATGAGCCAACTACTGCTTGCTGCCTGCAAGTTGGCTGCAGTAATCAATCTCGATCCTGAAGATCTTCTGAGAAAAAAAACCAGTCAACTCATCTACGAAATTGACTCAAAGCACAACCTGTAATAGGGTCACAACTTCTAAAGTTATCGAAAAACAAACACTTTTGGAGACCGTCCACAATATTTGTGGAAAACTTGTTGAAAACCCTGTTGAATAAAACTAAACCTTGGCATTTACTGACTCCTTCTGCGGGTTGCCTATTTTTTAACCATTTATTTTATTTAGTATTTTCAGTAAGTTACAATACAAGGTCTGTTAAATATGAAATTTACCAAATAGCGAACAAGTTTAATTTACAATTTCTTACGAAAGAAGCGGTTGATGTTTATAAAACTCCTATTTATCTTCACCTTAGTCCCGGTCATTGAACTTTACGTCCTGATTGAAGCAGGCCGCCAACTCGGAGTGGGGCCTACGATCGCCATGATCTTTATTACCGGCATCGCTGGAGCCTATCTGGCAAGAAGTCAGGGGTTCAGCCTGATCGGCAGAATTCAGAAAGATTTAAATGAAGGCCGCGTTCCCGCTAGCGAGATGATGGATGGGGCAATGATTCTGGCCGGGGGGCTACTGTTACTCACCCCCGGATTCTGTACCGACCTGATCGGCTTTTGCCTACTGACCCCAGCAACCCGTGCAATTTTTAAGGGCTGGCTGCAGAAATGGCTGGAGAGAAAGATCGCTCGTGGAGAAATCCACTTCAGACGTTTTTAGTTTTAGTTTGCCGACTTGCGTTTTTTCAACAAGCGCAGCCCCTGTTGCAATTCTTCTATTCTTAATAACAGACAGGCACCGAGGAAAACAGCAACACCAGAACCGACTGCAGCCAATAGTACCCCACCCTGCCACAGCTTGTCTCCACCCTGCTGCCACTCAGCAAAGGAAAGTAGAAAATGGACCACCGCCGCCATCAGCAGGCTGGCCGGGACAACTTTAAAAAAAGGCGTCCAGAGTGAGACCTGCACCAGCGGACCAACTTGCTTGCGCAGTAGAACAAGCAATAGAACTGCATTAAACAGCGAGGCCAACGTCAGCGCAACCGCCAAGCCGAGATGCTGGAAAAACTGCATCAGAACCACTCCCAGTAGCAGATTGACCAGCAGCGTCCAAAAAGAAACCCAGACCGGCGTACGGGTATCTTTTAGGGCGTAAAAGGTCTGCGAAGCGATCCGGCTATAACCGACAAACAACAGGCCGGGAGCATAACAGATCAACGCCCACGCTGTATTCTGCAAGGCAATCGAATCGAACTCCCCACCAAGAAAAAACAACGAGTAGACAGGTATCGCACACAACACCAGCCCGACAATTGCGGGCAGGGTAAAAATCGTGATCAGCGTCAGCGCAAAGCCCAACGAACGCCTCATCCCGGCAAGATCCTTGTCAGCAACTTGCTGACTCATCATCGGCAACGCCGCCTGCGCAAGAGAAACAATAAATATCCCCTGTGGGAACTCGAACAAGCGCTGTGCGTAATAAAGATAAGAAACACTGCCCTCCGGCAAAAGTGAAGCGAGCAAGCGACTGACAATAATATTAATCTGGTAAATCGCAACGCCCGCAATTCCTGGCAACATCAGGGAAACTATTTTTCGTAGTTGTTTATCGCGCCAGAAATCAAACTCAAAGCTGAAGCGGATGCGATACTTCAACATAACCGGAAATTGCAGCAAGAGCTGCACTACCCCCCCGGCCAGCACGCCGACCGCCAAGGCAAAAATCGGCTGTTCGAACAAAAACCCTAAGCATAAAGCACTAAGGATCATGGACAGATTGAGAAACAGGGGAGATAGCGACGGCAGAAAAAAATGGCCACGCACATTGAGAATCCCAGTAATCAACGCAAGAAGAGAGACTAGCCCGACATACGGAAACATCAAACGATTCAACCGATCGGTCAACTCGAGCTTTCCCTCAATATGGCCAAAACCATAACCGATTCCCTGTACGATCCAGGGAGAACAAACGATTCCGACCGTGACCACCACCAGCATCACCAACAATAATATCGTGACGCAGCGATTGGCTAGCCTCTGTGCCTCTGCTTCACCACGCTGATGAAAAACTTCGGAAAAGGTCGGCACAAAGGCAGCGGTCAAAGATCCCTCGCCGAAAAAACGCCGCAAGAGGTTCGGAATGGTAAATGCCATGAAAAATGCATCAGTCGCAAAACCGGCACCAAACATACGGGCAACGATGACATCACGCACCAACCCGGCAATGCGGCTCAACGAGGTAGCAAACGCCATGACCAGGGTTGCTGCCGCTATTTTTTTCTGAATTGACATTTAAAAAAATTAATCCTTTGATTAAAATCGATAACCTACTGAAGCTACGAAAAAAACTCTATCGGATTATCAATTTCTAACTTGACAGAGAAGAGCTTCGCGACTATTATCCCGTGACTTTTAGATAGATACACCAACAAATCAAGGAGAAGCAACGTGGCCAATCACAAATCGGCAGAAAAGCGCAACAAACAAAATGCGATCCGTAATGTCCGCAATAACCATATTCGTTCCACCATGCGCACCCTGGTTAAACAAGTCCGCGAAGCAGCAGCAGCAGGCGAAAAGGATGCGGCAGCAGAAGCGCTAAAAAAAGCGATTCCCTACATTGACAAAACGGCAACCAAGGGTGTTATCCACAAAGCGACCGCCAGCCGGAAAATTTCTCGGCTGGCCAAGTTGGTCAACAGCATCGGCTAAGGTTCGCAATAAACTTAAAAATAGGGGCTCTTGCAGCCCCTTTTTTATCAACCCTTTCGGCTTAACCGCAGCAACAGGTTCTCCAACAAAGCCTCAGCATCTGCCCCGCTCGATTTCATTGCCAAATCGGTCTCTAAAAAAAGCTGAAACGCCCTATAAAAGTCATTTCGCGAAAACCGCTTCCCTTGGCTGATCATCGACTGAACAACAAAAAACGGCACTCCGGCAACACTTGCAATATCCCGTACCCCCCTGTTCTGAACTTGAAGTTCACGAACTTTCCATAGCTGCCTAAAGTGGCGCACTAGTAGCGACAGGATTTTCAAGGGCGCTTCTCCTGCATCGGCCAGCTGTTTAGCCAGGCTGAGTGATTTGGCAACATCACCGCAACCGACCGCGTTGCCCAGATTGAAAATATTTTCGGCCCGCCCTTTGGAAACCACTGCGTGGACATCGGTTAGATCAACCAATCTCCGCTCACCAAGATAGGTCAGCAACTTCTCCAGTTCCGCATGAACCTCATGCAAACTCTCCCCCACCATGCTGCAAAAAAGCTCAAGTGCATCAGCAGAAATACGGTAGTCTCGCGTGTCGAGAAAACTCCGGATATGTCCCGGCAATTCACGCTCTGACAGTGGCCTAAACTCAACCATGGTACCGGACTTTTTGAATTTCTGGAAAAACTTGCGCCGGCTATCAATCTTCTCGGCAACGAACAGCAGGCAGGTTTCTGGGACCGGCTCTTTCAAATAAGGGAGCAGTTCATCCAGTTCGGCGGCAGGAAGCAGGTGAGCGTCCTTAATGGTTACTAACCGCCTAGATGCAAAAAACGGCAAGGTACGAGCTGACTCAATAATGCTGGTCGCAGCAGCATCCTTGCCGTAAAACTGATTATCGTTGAAATCGTCCTTATCGGACTCAAGAACAGCACGACGGACCAGTCGCACTGCGCGCTGTACAAGGAAAGTTTCTTTCCCGTAGAGAAAAAGAAGCTCTGGGATTTTTCCGACTTTCAGATTGCTAAACAGCTCGTCAGCGGTCATCAGGTTACCGCTCAAAAATCATCCAGCATACGGGAAAGAAGTTCTTCAGAGATGCGCAAACTGATCTCATCAATCGCTTCGCGCTCGAAATCTTCTTGTATGGCCTTATCGTCATCGGCAAGATACTCTTCTTTCCAGGAAACATTCCCCTGCCAAAGTAGTCGCCCATCTGATACCTGACGCAACACTGCATCGATCGTCATGGTTGCGCGATATTCACTGATGTCGTCGCTGGTATCGTAAGCGATCGGCTTACTGGCGTAAGAGCTGACCACCCCCTCCAGAACGGCCTCTGCCTGATCAAGACTTTCAACCTGTGAAATATTACTGTTACGGCCAAAAACAACGCTGATCTCATTACTGACCAGACTTTCCAACTGTGGCTCTTTGGTTTTATTGACGAACAGGGGTATGTAGACCGTCTTCACCTTGCCCGGGAGGGAACCACCCTTGCCAGGGAAATGATACCCGCAACCGATTAGAAGAAGAAAGATGACCGCCGCCAGATATTTCATCATGACACCACAATATTGATCAAGCGACCCGGCACAACGATGATTTTCCGGACCTGTTTATCGGCGACAAAACGCTGCACGTTCGGTTCCACCAACGCAGCCGCCTCCGCGGCTGCGTTGTCAGCATCAGCAGCAAGCGACACCTTGCCACGCACTTTACCGTTCACCTGCACAACCAGAGTAATTTCATCGGACACCAGAGCTGCCCCATCCAATTTCGGCCAACCAGTTGTCTCGATACTTTCACGGTGCCCAAGTGCTTCCCAAAGCTCTTCACAAGCATGTGGTACAAACGGATTAAGTAGTCGCACCACCGCCTCAAGCGCTTCTCGCAAAACACCCGGATGCTGGTCGCCATCCTTGAAGGAATAGATAGCATTGACAAGCTCCATAACCGCGGCAATCGCAGTATTAAAGTGGAAGCGGCCATCGATATCTTCTGTTACCTTCTTGATTGTCTGATGGGTTTTACGCCGCAGATCAGCTGCCGCTCCGGAAGCGTCGGTCGGAATATCAGCACCACCGATCAATTCAAGGTTATCGAGCACGGCACGCCAAACCCGACCGAGGAAGCGTGAACACCCTTCAACCCCTTGCTCGTTCCATTCCAGATCTTTTTCCGGTGGCGCTGCAAACAGGGAGAATAACCGCGCGGTATCCGCCCCATACTGATCGATCAGGGCATTCGGGTCGATGACGTTCTTTTTCGACTTGCTCATCTTCTCGGTCCGGCCCAACTCTGCGGTCTGGCCACAGTTGATGCACTTGCCGTCTGCAACCTGCTCAGGGTAGAGCCAGCCGTGTTCCGAACACTTCTGGGTTTCCATGCAGACCATCCCCTGAGTAAGCAGGTTGGTGAAAGGCTCATCGACATCGAGCATTCCGAGGTCGCGCAGGACCTTGGTATAGAAGCGCGCGTAAAGCAGGTGCATGACCGCATGCTCGATACCACCGATATACTGGTCGACCGGTAACCAG
This sequence comes from Malonomonas rubra, assembly GCF_003247215.1. GTDB lineage: Bacteria > Desulfobacterota > Desulfuromonadia > Desulfuromonadales > Geopsychrobacteraceae > Malonomonas > Malonomonas rubra_A. The sequence continues at coordinate 48,688 of NZ_QKAP01000121.1, forward strand.
TAGTTGGCCGCCTCTTTGTCGAGCGGCCCGTCAGTGTAATTGGGGCTGGCGTAGCGAGCAAAATACCAGGAACTTTCAACAAAGGTATCGAAAGTGTCGCTCTCGCGGCGGGCCTGCTTGCCACAGGTCGGGCAATCCACATTGAGAAAAGCTTCGTGTCTGGCCAACGGCGAGCCGCCTTCACCGGTCAGCTCCACATCGTCCGGCAGGACAACAGGCAAATCGTCCTCAGGAACCGGCACAGCACCGCAGGAACTACAGTAAATTATTGGAATCGGGGTTCCCCAGTAACGCTGACGGGATACGCCCCAATCACGCAGACGGAAGTTCACGGTCTTCCGTCCCTCGTTCCGCTCATCCAGATAAGCTGCGATCTTTTCTTTGGCAGTATCGTTCTCTATCCCATTGAACTGTCCGGAATTAACCAGCTGGCCTGGACCGACATAGGCCTCTTCCATCTGGGCAGCAATCAGAGCATCTCCTTCTGGCTGGATAACCACTTGGATCGGCAGATCATACTTGCGGGCAAATTCGAAATCACGCTGATCATGAGCCGGGACCGCCATAACCGCACCGGTGCCGTAATCCATCAAGACAAAATTGGCGAGAAAAACTGGGATTTTGTTGCCAGTCAGAGGGTTGATGCAGTAGGTGCCGGTAAACACCCCAAGCTTTACCAGATCTCCGCTGGTCCGTTCTATTTTATCCTGACGTTCGACCTTGGCGATAAATTCTTCTACCGCCCCCTGCTGCTCAGTGGTCACCAACTGCTTGACCATCGGATGTTCAGGAGCCAAACTCATAAAGGTGGCACCGAACAGAGTATCTGGCCTCGTGGTAAAAACCTTGACCTTTGCACTGGTATCGGCAACCGGAAATTCGATTTCGCAACCGTAGCTCTTGCCAATCCAGTTGCGCTGCATCGCCAGCACCCGTTCCGGCCAGCCGGGAAGTTTTTCAGTAAAGTCGAGCAACTCATCCGCATAATCGGTGATCTTGAAGAACCACTGTTCCAGCTCTTTCTGTTCAACCAAACTGTGACAACGCCAGCAGCAACCATCTTCAACCTGTTCATTGGCCAGAACCGTCGCGCAGTCGGGACACCAGTTGACCGAGGACCCCTTCTTATAGGCAAGTCCGCGCTCGTACATCTTTAGGAAGACCTGCTGTTCCCACCGGTAGTAGTCGGGATGACAGGTTGCGAATTCGCGTTGCCAGTCATAGGACAGCCCGATCCGCTGTAGCTGTTGCCGCATGCTGTTGATATTCTCGTAGGTCCATTCCGCTGGGTGGGTTTTGTTTTCGATCGCAGCATTTTCCGCCGGCATCCCAAAGGCGTCCCAGCCCATCGGGTGAAGAACATTGAAGCCTTGCATCCGTTTGAAACGAGCGACCACATCACCGATGGCATAGTTGCGGACATGCCCCATATGAATACGGCCGGATGGATAGGGGAACATTTCTAGCAGATAGTACTTCGGCTTATCTGAATCTTCAGTAACCCGGAAAGACTGATTCTGCTGCCACCGCTGTTGCCATTTCTGCTCGATATCCTTCGGGATGTACTGCTTATCCATATATCCTCCATAACGGCACGAACGCCGCCACACATTTCAATCTAAACTTTGTGAGTATATACACGAAAACCGGCATGTGCCGGTATCGAGTTTATCGTATCAGGTCGGAGAAATCACCAAACCAATGTAGATTCTGCTTGAGCCGAAGCCCCTACTGGATCGAATTATTTGGCCCGGTAGGTAATTCTGCCGCGAGTAAGGTCATATGGGGAAAGCTCCACGGTTACACGGTCGCCGGGCAGAATACGAATATAGTATTTACGCATCTTTCCGGAAATGTGTGCCAGCACTACATGATCATTATCAAGTTTGACTCGAAACATCGCATTCGGCAACGGCTCGACAACTGTTCCTTCAACCTCAATTGCTTCTTCCTTAGACAAAGGATCCTCCTGAAATTTAACTTCTTAACAATTCAATCTGGAATGGACTTATTACATGTTCGCAGCCAACTGTCAAGTCTGGAACAAACCGCATTTCCATCATCTGTCGATCTCAAGCAGTTGTCTTACAACTTCTATGATACGTGCAGTCTGAATCGGCTTGGCAAGATACTCATTTGCGCCCAGTGCCGTTGCCTTTTCACGATCCAGAACAGTCCCTTCTGTAGTGATGACAACTATCGGCAGTGCATTGTATTGAGCATCATTACGAAGCAGGCTGATCAGCTTCAAGCCGTCCATGATCGGCATATTGATATCGGTCAGCAGCAGGTCATAAATCTCATTCGACAACATCTTCAGCGCGGCAACCCCGTCCCCTGCTTCTTCAACCTGTAAGCCAGGGATGCGGTGCAAGGCGAAAACGATAAGTTGTCGCATGGTTGGCGAATCATCAACCACCAATATACGAGCTGTCTGCATATAAAGCATCCCCTCAATAGCTTTTAAAAAAACAAGTTACTTTAACAGCTTGATATAACAAATTCCAGCATCACAGAATCAATCCACAGAAACAAAGGGTCGGCAGCACAGTTCAATCTCGTGCGCCATCCTTTTTAGCGGTACCACTTTTTCAACCACCCCGGTCTGAGCGGTTTCTTTCGGCATACCGTAAACGACACAGGACTCTTCTGCTTCGGCTAAAACCCGCCCACCATATTTAGCAACCTCCTCTGCACCGGCAGCACCATCATTACCCATTCCAGTCAACACAACCGCCAACGCTTTGGAACCATAAATATAAGCGGCCGTGCGGAACAGGACATTGGTCGATGGTGTGTATATCTGATCTTCCGGCGGATCGACAATCCGGACGCGCACCACACCACCGTAATATTGTAATTCGAGGTTTTTGCATCCAGGGCAAACATAAACAGTTCCCGGAACCAGCTGGTCGCCTTGTTCCGCTTCTTTAACCGACATTACAGAGTAATCGTCCAAACGTTGGGCAAACGATTTGGTAAACCCGGCCGGCATGTGTTGAGTGACGACCACCGGGACCGGCAGTTTTTCCCGAAATGAACTGAAGATATGATGCAGTGCGGGAGGTCCTCCAGTGGAAGCACCTATCAGCACTACGGTAGAACGATGCTCTGCAGTATAGCATTCCGGCTTTTGCCTAAATTTAGGCTCCTCAACAACTTCCAGGCGCTGCTTGATCTTTTCACCGCTAAGGAGTGAAGCCTCGACAACCTTCCCGATCAAATCACGCTGAATATTATAGAGTTCTGAACTTTTTGCTCTGGCCGGCTTGGCAATAAAATCGAAAGCACCTAAATCCAATGCCTTAAAAACATCCTGTCGACCATTTTGCGAAGAAATGACAATCACCGGAACAGGATGGTTCTCCATGATCAAGCGCAGCAGGCTGAAACCACTCATGCGTGGCATTTCCAGATCCAAGGTAACCACATCCGGCTTCAGATCGATCAGTTTTTTCAGCCCTTCCTCACCGTCTACCGCATAGCCCACAACATTGATCCGAGAATCACCTTCTAGCATCTTGCCGATCGATATACGACTGAAAGCCGAATCATCAATCACCAGAACACTGATCATCAAAATCCTCCAGCAGAACCTGCAGGTCGTTGATAGACCATATCATGGGTAAAGTGACGTAGATCAAAATCGGTGCTGATATTTATCAACGATTCGGAATGGCCAAGCAGCAGGAAACCACTGCTGTTCAGTTGATCATAAAGGCACGAAATGACTTTCTTTTTCGCTTCGAGATCGAAATAGATGATAACGTTGCGACAGAAAATCGCATCCATCTTCCCCAGCAACGAAACCCTCCGATGATCAAGCAAGTTGAGATGGCTGATGGTCACCAACTTTTTAACTTGATCTGAAATACGCAGCTTCCCCTGAGCCTCAACAAAATACCGGTCAATATAATATTGATCGGTACCGCGGAAAGAGTTTTTTCCGTACACCCCTTCCCGAGCCAAGGACAATACCTGTTTGCTGATATCGGTGCCGATAATTTCTACATTCCAGCGCCGCAGTTCAGGATTCTGCAACATCAGCATCGCCAGCGTATAGGGTTCTTCACCCGACGAGCACCCGGCACTCCAAATTCTCAGGCTACGGTCTCCTGAACCACGCTTTTTTTCCATGACTTCCGGAAGGATTTCATCGATAAAAGTTTTTAGCTGAAAATTTTCGCGAAAAAAGTAGGTTTCATTCGTCGTCAGCAAATCGATGACCGTCGACAATTCATCTTCACGATCACGACTGTAGCGCAATTGATAATAATAATCCTTGAAACTACTGAGGTGCATCTCTACAAGTCGCTTGTTCAAGCGCTTCTCGAGCATGTATTTCGATTCAATATCAAAAAACAACCCGCAATGATCGTACACGAAATCGCGAATCTGCCGAAACTCGTCATCCGACATTTTTATGTCCGACTTAAAGACAAACATAAGCTTCAGCCTCCTGCTACGCCTTTCCGCAAAGCGTCTTCAAGAGCCTGACGCACCTGAACGTCGGTTTCCTTTTTAAGGCACTCTTCGAACAGGCTAATCCGGTCCCTACAATCGGCTCGACGCAGCAAACTTACCGCCTGCAAACGCACTAACGGCCGCGCATGAGTTAACAACTGCTGGCAGGATTCTTCAACACAAAACAAACGAACCGCCGTGCCGACAACCTCCGGATCCTCATGATTCAACGACCGCAGCAACATATCGGCAGACTTCTTCGGCAGTAATCGCTGCATCGTTTCCAAGGTAGCAATAGCAACTAAACCGACAGGGTCAGCGAGTCCCCGCTCAAGAATCGCCAGGGTCTCAGTTTCCTCCCCCAAGTTTAAAGCTCTGATCGCTTCCATCCGCACCCAAGGATCGGAGTCTTCCAGAACATGCTTTAAAATCGATGTCGATTTTTGCGCCGGAAAAGAACCAAGCGCCGATGCAGCCAAGCGCCTTACGTCGGCAACCTCATCGGTCAAAGCGAGCGAAAGACCGGAAAGGAGGCGAGGAGAATTATGTCCCGCAAGGCTGCGCAAGGCTTCACAGCGTACTGCTGGAGTAGCATCCTTTAATGCTAGTAACAAAAAACTTTCGACATTACCTACCGGCATGTTCCCAAGGGTGCGTACAGCGAGCAAACGCAACTCCGACTCCGGCGATTCTAAATAAGGAGAGATCGTCTGCACAACCTCCCTCGGCACTTTCCTGCCAATCAGGCGGAGGGCATCCGAAGCGGCATCCCGCAACTCAGCGATATCGTCCTCAAGTGCATCTCCGAGCAGAGGAATCGCTTTTTCCGTACCGATTTCACCTAAAGCAATAATCGAAGCGTAACGAAACTGCGGATCCTCGGCCTGAATCCCTTCTAGTGCTAACGGTTCAATCTCTGAACAGCCCAACTCTCCGAGTAGATAGATCAGATAAAGTGCGCTTTCATCGTTTAACTTTGTCGACTCCAGCAATCCGGCAAAAACCGTTTTGGGAACATTTCGTGCTGCGCAGACAACATCGGCACGCAACTCCTCTTCTGCCAGCAGCGGCAGGATATGACTCACAACCGGAGCATCCGGGAACAGACTAAGCACGTAGCAGGCAGCACGTCGGTATTCCAACTGTTCATGCCGGAGATAATCTAGCAACCGCTCGATAACTTCATCCGTTTCCCTTTCAACAGAGAGCCCCCCATCCAGCGCCAAAGACTTGACCAGCTGTCCGAAAGAGAGCAAGGCAACCTCTCTGTTTTTCCGCATTGGATCTGACAGACCTTTTTGTAAAACCGGAATGGCTGCTACATCACAAAGTTGCCCCAAGCAATTAAAGACCGCTTTCCGCAACAGAGCATTCTGCGCATAGGGCAGAATCTGTGCCGCAGGCACCCCTTTACCAATAGATGTCAGGGCTTCAAAAATGGTGAATTGTAAACCGGGCTCAGAGGTCTCCAATAATTTCAACAGGCCCTCGACCGCATCTACGGAGCGTAATTTCCCGAGCGTTTCGACAACTGCATAGCGAACATTTTCATCTTTGTCCTGCAGATAAGGCAGCAACTTGTTAACACACCAGGGACAGCTGATCTCACCAAGGATATCAACGATAAATTTTCGCACCTCGGCATCTGAGGAATCTAGACGGGGCAAAAGATTGTCTGCAATCTGCGCTCCAAGACCAATCAATATTTCGATTGCAGCATTGCGTAACCCCGCATTGTCTGGATGACTCAGTTGGTCGATGACAATGTCAGCCCGCGAAATGGCATTGGGCTGCTGCATAAAATAATTGATCGCTTCTTTGCGGACCCGCCAGTCCTCATCCCCTAAGGCAATCAGGAACAAAGGCTGATCAAATCCATTCAACAGCACCAGCTCACGCGTTGCCTGCAAGCGCTTTTCAACCAGTTCATCCATCAACAATGCCTTAAGTTCTTTATTTTCCACCAACAACTCCATTGTTACAGCGGTTAATTACAGGAATAAGTTTGACAGGCGGCGTCGAATGCCTGCTGAATAAAATCGACTGAAAAATCCTCTGCAGCCGGCAGACGGGAAACCAGCATTCGCCGTCCCTCGTCCAACTGTTCAGCAAACAACTGTTCAAGCTGGCCGGACTCCAAACCATTTTCCAACAACTCCTGATTATAGAGCAGGATATCGGCCACCAATAATTTTGCCAAAATGCTGGCCTGCCCATGAACATCGGTCTGCCGCAAACTCCGTTCACCACCAGTAGTTGCAGCTGGAGCATCAACTGCAGCAAAGCGAGCAGCCAGTTCAGGATGCAGTTCCCCCAGTAGAGGAAGTAACCTATCACCGATATGGTGCAGTTCAAGGTAGGCATCAGCACCGTACAGAGATTCAGGGCGCTTCTTATAAGCAGTTCGGTTGTAAACAGATGGCAGCAACACTACTTTATGGCGCACATTCCTCGATGCTTTAACACGCTCGATCAGCTGAAAGGGAAAAGTCCCGTTAAAGGCAACATCCAACAGCAAGACGGTGCATCGGTCTTCCTGCAGGTGAAAAAAAACTTCGCTGTCATTTCTACAAACTAGGCAATCCAAATCAAGCTGACCAAACCGTTCTCTCAACAGCTGACAAACCACTTCGTCTTCATGGGCAACTAGGACGGTAACTTCTAAATATTTTTTTCTGATCTTGAACTTGGTTCGGCACTGGGGACAACTTACCTGTAAAGACGACTTCGACACATTTTGCGGAGAACGCAGACGGACCTTACATTTTGGACACTTAACAATCATCTAGCAATTAAACATCCTCAGTCAGAGATGCAGATTCAAGCGAGCTCATATCAATCCTTTTTTCGTAAGCCACTATTTTTCGCGGATCGAGCAGCATCATCAAGCGGTCCCCTTTGCGACAAACTCCGGGAAAGAATTCTGCTTCCTTCCCGGATAGGTAATAGGGAGTAGGTCGGACGTCACTCGACAAGCAGGAAACCACTTCAGTCACCTCGTCTGCCAAAAGGCCTACTATCCGCCCGTCGATGACACAAATGACAATCCGCTGTCCTTTAGAGTCGGAACCCGTTTTCTCCAGACCTAAGCGACTGCGTAGATCGACCACGGGGATTACCGCTTTGCGTAGGTGGATTACACCATCAACATACTCAGGAGCTTTCGGCACGGCAACTATCGGCAAGGGACGAATAATCTCTTTTATACACATGATATCGAGTGCATAAAATTGTTGTCCCACTCGCAAACAAGCGACCTTCAACAGCTGTTGTGCAAGAGTTTCCGAGGTACCCGTCGACTTGTCCTGACGCATCTACTATCTTTCAACCGTTGATCAGTTTGGCAATCGTTTCCATCACCATTGCCGATTTAAAAGGCTTCGTAATGTATTCATCGGCGCCTACTTCCTGCCCTCGACCGATGTCTTCCGGGGTTTTCTTGGCGGTAAGCAGAATGACCGGGATATGCTTGGTTGCCGGGTTTTCCTTAATCCGTGAACAGACTTCGAAACCATCCATTTTAGGTAGCATAACGTCCAACAGCACCAGATCGGGCATTTCTTCATCAATTGCCTCCAGCGCAGCCACACCGGTGGTCACCCCCTGAACAAGGTATCCCTTGGTAGTCAAAAGAATACTTTCCAGCTTCAACAGGCTTTCTTCATCCTCTACAACGAGAATTTTCTTTTGCATAAGTCAGCTCCCTGGATTATCGGCTTTAAAACCGAATGCAATACCCACAGCCCCTTGGTCCAACACGAATACTGTATGGATCTAAATCAAATTTTCAAAACATCATCCGGGTTCAATAGAATCAGCATCCTGCCCTGATAACGTCCGACACCGGAAACATAATTTTCACCATCTTTAACGACCAAAGGAGACTGCTCGATTGCATCCTTCGGCATTCTGACAACTTGGGTGATTCGGTCGACCAGTAATCCGATTGATTGTTCTTCACCTTCACAGACAATAATCCGCTGATAGCTGCTCTCATCGCTCTTCCCAAGCTGCAAACGAGTTCGTAGGTCGATGACTGGAACAACTTCTCCACGAAGTGACAAGATGCCACGAACGTACTCAGGGACATCAGGAAGATCGGTATAGGTGCGTGGTTTGATCAGTTCCAGCACAACATCAAGGCTTAACGCATACTCTTCCTTGCCAAGAAAAAAAGTCAGCCATTGAACCGTTTCGACTTCAAGCCTCTTCTCAGCGCCGGAAATCCCCTGGATATAATCCTCTTCAGAGGCGAAAATCAGATCAGGGAAAAACTGATTTATGCCCTTTCCACCAGCAGGACTTCCTTGCAGAAAATCGTTGTCCAGAACCTGTGCTTCGTGGATCTCGGCCTCGACAGTCGGTTCAAGCAACGCCTTTTCTTCAACAGATGCCGTCTGCTGGAGTACAGGTTTCTGCTGGGCTTTTTTTCTGATTTCAGCAAGATCCATCGACTATCCGTTCGCCTTATCGGATAACACTATAGCAAAAACTAAATCGCTTCTCATGGCCAACCAAATAAAAAGCCTAGAGGCCCTCAAGTTCGTCAGCGACAGATTCCACCACATCCGCATCGATTTGCGCTACTCCTCGGCCAAACCCTTCCAGCAGCGCCAATGACGCCAATTGATTGATCCGCCGTGGAATGCCGCCTGAGTGACGGCTGATCGCCTTGACCGCGGAAGGAGCAAACAGGTCCCGGCGACCGCCGGCACAATCAAGGCGGTGTGCCAGATATTCAGCAACCTCGGAACTTTGCAGCGACATTAACGAAAACTGGATTCCGATCCGTTGTCTGAGCGGCTCATAAACCGAGTGAGCCAGACGTTTATTCAACTCGGGCTGCCCCATCAAAACTACACTGATCAAGTTGACATCATCGAGCTGATAGTTGGTTAACAGGCGAATTTCATCAAACACATCCTTGTGCGGAATAAGCTGCGCCTCATCGATAATCAGCACCGGATGCTGTCCCTCCTGGTAAAGCTGAAAAAGCTGTGTACCCAGCTGCTCCAACAGTTCCGACTTATTATTGGCCGGCTTTTCTACCCCCAACCGCAGTGCCAACACGTGCAAGAACTCCAACGGAGACAACCGCGGGTTGGTCAGCAGCACAATCCGATATCTGCCTTCTAGTTCATCCATCAACTTTCTGGAAAGGGTCGTCTTACCACAGCCGATTCCGCCGGTCAGCAGAACCATATCGTGCTCTTCGACGGCATGCAGCAGCCTCGCATACGCCTCGCGGTGGCTGCGGGACATATACAGAAACTTCGGATCGGGTGTCTTCGCAAAGGGCCGAGCCTTGAAGCCAAAAAAATCCTTATACACCTAACCCACCCTCGCGCTGCAGAATCTCACCCATCAGGTCACTGACATCCAGAACCAAAATGGTCTTCTGATTACCAAGATCAGCTGCACCGGCAATCCCTTTGACAAAATCGAGTGCCTTGCCGAGGGATTTGATGACTACATCCTGCTGACCACGCAGCTCATCAACCACGATCCCCATCCGTTTGTCGGCAAAACCGACCACAACCACAAACTGATTTCCTGTGTCTTCTCTCCCCTGCAATGAGAACAGTCGATCAATCCTCAATAAAGAGAGGGTCTGCTGACGAAGCTCCATCACTTCGCGACCTTCGATCGTCTGGAGCATTCCCGGTTCAAGCATCAAGGTTTCCAGAACCGAGTTGAGTGGGATCGCGTAATCGATCCCCTTCACCCTGACCACCAACGCTTTGATAATCGCCAGAGTGATCGGCAGTGTCAGGCTCATCACCGTCCCTTTGCCAACCTCGCTGCTCATATCAATCATCCCTGAAAGGGCTGAAATATTGCTCTTCACCACATCCATCCCGACGCCGCGCCCGGAATACTCACTGACTTCCTCGCGGGTTGAAAAACCGGGATGAAACAAAAGGCCGAAAAGATCCTGCCGGTTGAGATGCATATCTGCGCTAATCAGACCCATCTCTATTCCTTTGGTGCGCAGCACTTCCGGATCGATCCCCTTGCCATCATCGCGCACCTCGATAACAACATGGTTCCCCTTCTGCGATGCAATCAGCGATATAGTGCCACTTTCCGGCTTGCCTATTTTAAGTCGTTCAGAGGGGGGCTCGATGCCGTGATCCAATGCATTGCGAATAATGTGCATCAATGGGTCAGCTAGATCTTCAACGATCAACTTGTCAAGTTCAGTATCACCACCCTGAATGTTCAGCTTGACCTTCTTTCCCAACTCTTGCGCCATACGACGGATGATGCGGTTCATTTTGTCAAACAGTTGACGAACTGGAACCATCCGCACATCCATAACTCCGGCCTGCAAGTCATTAAGCCGCCGCTCCAACGCATGTACCGCTTTTTCCAAGTCGCGAGCAACCGGTAACCCCGCAGTGAGCACCTCGTTACACAGTTGCGCAATCAAGCCTTTCGCTAGAGCCAACTCGCCGACTATCGTCATCAAATAATCGAGTTTCGAGATATCGACGCGAACAGTGCTGGTAAAAGAGCGAGCCGACCCGTCATCATTCCCCGCCCCGGCTTCAGTTAGTTTTCTCGGTTCTCCCTGTAGCTTTAAATCGGCAACAGTTTTTTCGATAATTGGTGCAGGAACCTCAGCGGAAGAAGAAGCGCGCAACGACTGCTCGCCATCAAATTTAGAAGCTGCCACCGGGAAGGTTTTCGGTTCGGGTTCTGACTCCTCAGCTCCCGCACCGGCACAACCGAACACCACATCGATGGCGAGGTTTTCAAAATTGAGTAACGACTTAAGCTCCGCTGTCTTGACATCTGCACCGCACAGAATCTGGAACGTCAACATCTCTGGATTATCATTGTCGACTCCCGGCAAAGTACTGATGACTTCCCCACAACCCTTTAACATTTCGGTTAGGTCAACGAGTTCGGTATCAAAGGTCATCAGCGAAAAAGCGACCTTGATCAGATAAAGATACTTGCCTTGCTTGAGATTTTCATGCAGGCGGTGTTCTTCATATTCGGTCAAGACATCAAGCAAGGCTGGATCGATATTCAGCTCGGAGAAAGGGTAATCGCTAGCATCTGGAGAACTAGTAAGCAGTTGTTCGATGCGGGAAAGGTAGGCAGAGACATCTTGCGTGAATTCTGGGTCATCGGCTTTCCCACGAATGAGCCCGGCAACCCCCGCCAAGGTATCGAAAAGGCAGGTCAGCAGATCTTCGGACAGATCAACCTTCCCCATACGTAGATGATCGAGCAGGTTTTCCAGGTGATGGGACAGCTCCGCAACATCATCGAACCCGAACATTCCGGATAGCCCCTTGATCGAGTGAGCATCGCGGAATATTCCGTTGAGCAGATCTGGATTCACCTGCCCACTCGCCGCGCCATCACCAAGCTCTGCCAGATCCTGATTCAGTTTATCCAGCAGCTCTTCAGATTCGGCAAGGAAGTCGTCAATGGCCTGATCGGACATTTTGATGGGCCCCTCAGTTCAGCAGTTCGGCGACGAGTTGCTGTAACTCTTCTGGGCGAAACGGTTTAACCAAATAAGCATTGGCTCCCAGCGCCAGACCTTTCTCACGGTCACGTTTGCTGCCTTCTGTGCTGATAATGATCAATGGCGTGTCTTTGTACAATGGGTTGTTGCGCACAAAACTGACCAGCTCCAGACCGTTGATATCGGGCATATTGATATCGGTTAAAACCAGATCGACTTTTTCACGCGGCAGAATCCGCAGCGCCTCAAATCCATTAGCGACTTCAATCAATTCAAAATCGTCCATTGCATCAAGGGTTGATGCAATTAATGAACGCATTGTCGAAGAATCATCGGCAATCAATATTTTTTTCAAAATCAATCCTTAGATCCAGTCTGTAGTGCATCGGATATCAACATTTAAAAAAAATAATTCGCAACCCACCTCTTTTACAACGCCTGCTCCATTTTAAACCCTGCCTGCGTCAAAAAAACCTCGAATTCCCTAGCCTCCCCGATCGGCCCACTCTCAGGATAGTTGTCACCATAGATCAATGCGACCGTCCTCCCATCACTGACCAAGGGGGCAAGGAACACTTCATCCGCTGCCCCGCCCAACAGCTTTATTAATGTTTTTTCTGAAGAACTATCGTTAAGTTTTGAATAAACAACGTCTTTGTCCTGCAAGGCACGAGCAAACAGCGACCCCGGCTCCGCCTCAAAACGCAGTTTTCGAACAATCTCATCCGCTGCCGAAGACGAGCTGGTCAAGCCGAATTGCCCTACCCCGACTAGTTGGCGACCACGCACATCGAAGACAATAGCGCGATTCATTAATTCGCTAGCGTAACGCAAAATCAGCATAATAATACCACCACCGATGTAGGGATTATCCAGTTCTGCCAACATGCCACGCAGCAGAGTCAAACTCTGACCCTCCAAGCGATCCTCAAATTGCTGGATTTCACTTTCCAAAGCAACTTCGTCAACAGCGACCTCGCCCTCCGAACCTACGGCAAAATGCTCACCCTTGACAACCAACCGATGCGAAGAAAGTCCCTTGTCAAGCAGCAAATCAAAGGGATTGAGCAAGGCCGTGCCGATAACAGATGGGTCACCAAGCTGAAAAGAAAACTTTCCTTTGGACCAAGTAAAAAAATTGAAAACGATTTTTTCTATTTGCCGCTCGACGATTTCTTCAATCACCTCTGGGGCAATCTGGCAAGAGTCACTCAGGAGAGCTCCCAAAGGCTGGTGAGGCTCAAGCATTTGCTGCTTTCCCAAGGCTGCCTCAATCTGATTTTCGCTGACAACGCCCGCCTTTTTGAGCAACTGACCGAGAGTTTCGGGATAATAAGTAGAGGCTGCTTGGACGACCTGGCCATCAACAAAACTGATGGTTCCGGAATCCTCCCCCTCCCGCAATGAAAGCTTACCTGATTTTTTGCTTAAGCTGATGATCTGAAGAATTTCTGCGATCCCCAAATCCTCAAGACAACCTTCTAGTCCCATAATCGAAAACCCCCGAACCGATAGGCTTAGCTTTGCAGCCTGGCTTCCGATCCCTACCATTTAATCGCAAGAATTAATATAAGATAACTAAGAAACCCTTACGAGTAAAGTTTTTGTTCAGTTTCAGGCCTGTTTTCCGCGCCCCTTGAACTGCACCCGGATCGGAACACGATCAAAGCCGAACTTTTCCCGAAAACAATTTGTCAGATAGCGCTGATAGGAAAAATGCACCTCATCCGGCCGACTTGTAAACAGGACAAAGGTCGGCGGCCGAACAGCCCCTTGAGCTGCGTAATAAAACTTGATCCGCTGCCCACGCACCATCGATGGCGGATTTTTCTGCAGAAACTCTTCGAGCCCTTTATTGAGCTGCGCCGTCGGCACACGCCGGTTGAACTCCTCGAACACCTCGGCCACGATCGGCATAATCTTGTTGATTCGCTGTCCGGTCAGTGCCGACACAAAGATCAGCGGAGCAAAGGGAAGATATTTAAAACGCCGCCGTACCTCCTCGACATACTTACCCATGGTTTTTTCATCTTTTTCCGGCAGGTCCCACTTATTGACTACCAGAATTAGCGCCCGTCCTCTCTCGAAAGCATACCCCGCGACCGACAGATCCTGATCGGTTACCCCTTCCTCGGCATCAATCACCATCAGCACTACATGCGCACGATCCATCGCCTTCAGCGCTGTGACCGCGCTGTACTTTTCGATAGTCTGGCTAACCTTACCTTTGCGTCTGATCCCGGCAGTATCGATCAATACATAGCGTTTACCGTCGAATTCGAATGGAGTATCGATGCTGTCACGGGTAGTACCGGAGGTTGGGTTGGCGACCACCCGCTCGTAGCCGAGCAACTTGTTGACCAGTGAGGACTTACCGACATTCGGCCGGCCGATTACCGCCATCCGCACTTCATCCTCCTGCTCTGCCACTTCCGAGGGCGGTGGCAGCAGCAGTTCCAGATCAGCTATCAGGTCGGTGACACCACGACCATGTTCGGCCGACACGGAATAGACCTTGTCAATGCCAAGCGCATAAAACTCGCTGGCGCTGACTTCCTGCTTCTCGCCGTCTACCTTATTGACCACGTAAAAGACCGGTTTGTCGATCTTACGCAGCATCTTGGCGACTTCTTCATCGGAAGGAGTCAAACCATCACGCACATCCATCAGAAAAAAGATAATATCCGCCTCTTCAACCGCCAATCGCGATTGTTCGCGCATCTGAGTCAACAAACGATCTTCGCTGGCCGGTTCGAAACCACCGGTATCGATCAACAAGAACGGCTTGGCAAAACGGGTCACCTCGGCATAATGCCGGTCACGGGTAACACCGGGAAAATCCTCGACGATCGCTTTGCGCTTGCCGAGCAGGCGGTTAAACAAGGTCGATTTGCCGACATTCGGTCGACCGACTAAAGCTACTACAGGTAACATCTGATTATCTTCCTACTCGTAACCAAGTTCACGCAACATCCGCTCGCTCTGGCTCCAATCCTTATCAACCCGAACGAAAAGTTCGAGAAACACCCGGGTGCCGAGGAAACGCTCAATCTCAATTCTCGCCTCCTTGCCCAAGGTCCGGATCATCTGCCCTTGCTTGCCGACGATGATTTTCTTATGGCTGTCCCGCTCCACATGAATGGTCGCCTGGATCACGACCAGGTTTTTCTCCGGCTTTTCTTCAAAGGTTTCTACCCGCACCGCAACGCCATAGGGAATTTCTTCGCTGATCCGGCGCATCACCTTTTCCCTCACCATCTCGGCAACGATAAAACGCTCTGGCTGATCGGTCAGCATATCTTCCGGATAATATTGCGGCCCCGCCGGGATATAGGGTTCGATCGCCTTCAACAGCTGCGGCACACCATCACCTTTTTCCGCGCAGATCGGAACCACTTCCTTAAACTGGAAACGCTGCGAATAAGCATCAATCAGCGCCAGTAGGCTCGGTGGCTCAACCATATCGATCTTGTTGATCACCAAACATACCGGAGCATTGCCCTTCTCCAGCAGTCGCAGGATGTATTCGTCGCCACCTCCCGGCTGGTCGTTCGCTTCAACCAGGAACAGCACCAGATCGACATCACTGCAGGCGCTGATCGCCTGATCGACCATGTAACGGTTCAACTTCCCTTGCGGTTTATGAATCCCGGGGGTATCGACAAACAGCGCCTGTCCGCCCTCGAAATTATGAATTCCGAGAATCCGGTTGCGGGTGGTTTGCGGTTTATTGGAAGTGATCGCAATTTTCTGACCGAGGATGCGATTGAGCAGGGTCGACTTGCCGACATTCGGCCGGCCTACGATCGCAATGAACCCGGATTTAAAATCATTTACCATTCTCGCACTTTCTAATTATCGAGTGATCGAGCGCCACAGCAGCAGCCTGCTGCTCGGCACGTTTTTTACTCGGTCCGCTACCGCTACCGAGCAGCTTGCCGTCAAACCGAACCTCCATCGAAAAAACCCGCTCGTGATCCGGCCCGCTCACCTGCGTCAGAACATATTCGGGCAATCGTCCGTATCCTGCCTGCAGCCGTTCCTGCAGGCAGGTTTTATAATCGGTTCCATAACGTGACCGGGCGGTCTTTTCGATCAACTCGGCAAAGAGCTGCTCGGCAACAGCACAAGCCGCAGCAAAACCACCATCGCAGTACACCGCCCCTAGCAGCGCCTCCAGCGCATCGGAAAGCAAGCTGGCCTTCTGCCGTCCGCCACTCTTCTCCTCCCCTTTGCCGAGGCGCATTCCATCGCCTAACCCCAACTGCCGCGCAACCGCAGCCAGTCCACTTTCACAAACCACCTCGGAGCGGATGCGGGTCAAGCCTCCTTCGGGGATATCCGGATAATTGCGATAAACCCAATCACTGATCGCCAGTTCGAGGACGGCATCACCTAAAAATTCCAGCCGTTCGTTATGTGGAGCCGGATTGGCCTGTTCGTTGCTGTAAGATTTATGGGTCAAAGCCTGTCGTGGCAGAGTGGGATTTTTGAACTGATAACCGATCGAAGTTTCCAAGGCAGAACAGTAGTCAGACACTCGTTTCTCCAAACTATGAGGTAATTGTTGCGAAGTATAGCCAAAAGGCGCTGACAGTTCAAACCCTTTACCGGTCAAAAACGCTCCAGTACTGCAAATGTTTCAACTTGATTCAGTCACAAAGCTTTCTCTATAATGTTCTACTTTTAGCGCGGGGGTGTGGTAGATTCAGGTGACGTCGCATCCTGCCATCAACTATTAAAATCTGGATCTTTATAAATGGCCCCATTCATAACCTTCGAAGGGATCGAAGGCTCAGGAAAAACAACTCAAATCCGCCTACTAGCAGAGCGCTTAACCAACCAGAACCAACAGGTTGTACAGACCCGCGAGCCTGGGGGCTGTCCGATCGCCGATCAGATCCGCGGCATCCTACTCCACCCCGACAACGCCTCAATGGATTCGCGGACCGAGCTGTTGCTTTACGCTGCTGCCCGCGCCCAGCACATAGAACAGATCATCCGGCCGGCACTGAAAACAGGCAAAATAGTTTTGTGTGATCGCTTTACTGATGCGACCCTGGCATATCAAGGGGATGGGCGCGGGCTGAATCGTGACCTGATCCTGCAACTCAACCGCTTGGCGACCGGCAATTGCCTTCCCGACCTGACCCTGTTGTTTGATATGCCGGTGGAGATCGGCCTTGGAAGAGCCAAACAACGAGAGACAGAAACCCAGGACAGCTCGGAAGGCCGCTTCGAGCGGGAAAAGTTCGATTTTCACAAGCGAATCCGTGAGGGTTATCTTGCTCTGGCTAAGGCCGAACCTCAACGTATCAGAATAATCGATGCCGAGAAACCGGCTGCAGATGTTTCCCTGCAGGTATTCTCCGTGATTGACGAGTTCCTGAGCCAGCAGGAAGAGGCAATATGACGTTCGATTCGATTATTGGTCACGAACCACAAAAAAACATTCTGCGTCGTGCCCTGCAGAACAATCGGGTCGCCCACGCCTATCTGTTTGAGGGCCCGGACGGCATCGGCAAGCGGCTGGTCGCCCTTGCCCTGGCGCGGGCGCTGCTTTGCGATTCGGGTCGCGGCTGCGGAGTCTGTCCTACGTGCCGGAAAGTCGATCATAACAATCATCCCGACATCCATTTACTCGACGCCGAAGGAGCGGCCATCAAGATCGATCAGATCCGCACATTGCAACAACAGTTGTCGCTGAAACCGCTGGAAGGCGAATATAAAATCTGCCTGATCGATGGCGCCCACCACCTCAACCCGGCCGCCGCCAATGCGCTATTAAAGACCCTGGAGGAGCCACAGCCAAACACCCTGATCATACTGCTCAGCAGCCAACCGGAGGCCCTGCTGATCACCATCAGGTCCCGCTGCCAGAGGCTCCCCTTCAAGCGACTGCCGAAACAACGACTGACCGAAATCCTCGCCGACCGGCTCGACCTGCAGGAAACGGAAGCCGCCGTTTTGGCCGCCCTCTCTGAAGGCAGCTTCAAAAAAGCCCTTGGACAAAACCGTGAACTTTACCTCGAACGCCGCCGCGAAATACTGAGAAACTTGATGGCACTGTCATCCGGTAGTATTATCCCCCTGTTCAAACTGGCCGACGAACTCGCAGCCGACAAAGATCACTTGGTGGAAATCCTGGAGATCCTTCAGGCCTTTTACCGCGACCTGCTGCTACTCAAGCATGGACGACCGGAGCAGGAACTGGTCAATCTCGACATGAAAGAGACGCTTTACCGGCAGATCATGCATGAAACAACGCCAACCTTGTTAAAGAAGCTTGAAGCGCTCAATGCGGGACGTTATCACCTGCAACGCAATGTCAACCGGCAACTGGCTATGGAAATCATGCTGATGACCATGACCACCGCGTGACAACATAAGGATATCGATAATCACAATGGAAACTTTACGTATAGTCAGTATTTCCTTCCACACCGCCGGCAAGCTGTTCGACTTCGACGCCAAAGACTTCGAACTCAAACCTGGCGACATGGTGGTGGTGGAAACCGAACGTGGGCGCGCTCTCGGAACGGTAACACGAGAAGTTCGGGAAATATCCCCTGAGGACGCACCTCCAAAGCTAAAGGCCGTGCAGCGACTGGCCAACGAAACTGACCAGGAGATGGCCAGCAATAACGCACAACGCGAAGAGGAAGCCCTCAAATTCTGCCAGGAGCGGATCAACCAGCGCAACATGGAGATGAAACTGGTGCGTGCCGAATACCTGTTCGACGGCTCGAAAATCATCTTCTATTTTACCGCCGATGGCCGAATCGATTTCCGCGAACTGGTGCGCGATCTGGCACAGCATTTCCGCACCCGGATCGAAATGCGTCAGATCGGTGTCCGGGACGAAGCGAAGCTGGTCGGCGGCCTGGGAGTCTGTGGTCGCGAGCTGTGCTGTGCCAGCTATCTGCGCAATTTTGCCCCGGTCTCGGTCAAGATGGCCAAAGCGCAAGGCCTGGCGCTGAACCCGGCAAAAATTTCCGGCCAGTGCGGCCGGCTGCTCTGCTGCCTGGCTTACGAATACGAGACCTATAACGATCTGCGGAAAAACCTGCCGAAATGCGGCAAGAAGTTCCAACTTGAATCGGGCCCTGCAGAAGTTGTCGCCGTTGATGTATTGGCACAAAAAATGACCCTCTGCTGTGCAGATGGTGAGCGCTGCACGATACACGTCGATGACCTGAAAAAAGGCTTTGACAAACCCTCTGCAGACAAAGCAAAGTCAGACGAGAAAAAAGCAGAAACAAAACCGCAACCAGATCAGCGTAAAACTGCTGCTGAAAATACAAAGGAAAAAGAGGAGAACCGTGGTGGTCGCCGGCAGGGAAATCGCCCCCGTCGGCCGAAAAAATCTCCCCAGCAGCAACAGGAAAAAAATCAGCAGCGCCCCAATCAGGAAAATGTTGCCGAGAAACAACAAGGCAGCAAGCCCGACCAGGAAAAAAATCAAGCCCGGCGGCGCAAGCGGCGGCCACGGCGCAGGTCCAATAAGCCGAAGCAACCGGAATCGAGCAGTTAATTCGTTTGAAGTTTCAATGCAATCCGTTTTCAAGGGGAGCTTTTTATGAGCAAGACTTTTTACATCACCACACCGATATATTACGTCAATGACGTCCCGCACATCGGCCATGCCTACACGACCCTGGCCTGTGACGTCATGGCCCGCTACAAGCGTTCGCGCGGTTTTGAGGTTGCCTTTCTGACCGGCACTGACGAGCATGGGCAGAAGGTCGAAACCGCCGCCAAAGCGAACGGCGAAACGCCACTGGAATTGGCTGACCGGGTTGTCAAGCGTTTTCAGGCGTTGTGGGAGAAACTGAATTGCTCGCACACCGATTTCATCCGCACCACCCAAGAGCGGCACAAGCACACCGTCTCGGAGCAGTTCAAGACGATCCTCGACAAAGGCGACATCTACCTCGGCGAGTATGAGGACTGGTACTGCACCCCGTGCGAAACCTTCTGGACCGAAACGCAGCTGATCGATGGCAACTGCCCCGACTGCGGCCGAGAGACCACCAAGCTGAAGGAAGAGTCCTACTTCTTCAAGATGAGCAAATATCAGAACCAGCTGCTTAAACATATCGAGGAGAATCCGGACTTTATCCAACCGAAAACCCGGCGCAATGAGATCTTAAGCTTCGTCAAAGAGGGCTTACGCGACCTGTCGATCTCTCGGACCTCCTTCTCCTGGGGCATTCCGGTTCCCGGCAACGACAAGCACGTGCTTTACGTTTGGTTCGACGCCCTGACCAACTACATCTCGGCGCTCGGCTACCCGGAAGACCAGGAAGGTAAATTCGAGAAGTTCTGGCCGGCAGTTCACGTCATCGGTAAGGACATCCTGCGCTTCCACGCTGTCTACTGGCCGACCTTCCTGATGGCCGCGGGCGTACCGCTGCCGAAGCGGGTGGTCGCCCACGGCTGGTGGACAGTCGAAGGACAGAAGATGAGCAAGAGTCTGCGCAACGTGGTCGAACCGAACATGCTGGTCGATAAGTACGGCGTCGATGCGATCCGCTACTTCCTGCTACGTGAAGTTCCCTTCGGGCTTGACGGTGACTTCTCACACAACTCCCTGATCCACCGGATCAATTCCGACTTGGCCAACGACCTCGGCAACCTCGTCAGCCGCTCGACCGCGATGCTTGACAAGTATTTCAACGGCGAACTGCCGAAAACAGGCTCCCTGTCCGACATCGATCAGTCGCTGATAGACTGCTTCCCCGCCGCGCTGCAGAAAGTTGACGAACTGCTTGAAGAGATGGCCTTTAACAAGGCGCTGATGGCGATCTGGGAGCTGATCTCGGCCGGCAACAAGTACATCGACGACACCGCCCCCTGGGCGCTGGCGAAAGATCCGGAACAGCAAGAGCGACTCGGTACTGTGATGTACACCCTGCTTGAAGCGATCCGTATTATCGGCCTGCTGGTGGCTCCGTTCATGCCGGAAACAGCCGCCAAAATCATGCAGATCCTTGGTTGCGACAGCGACAACCTGAACCTCGAGGGGCAGGACCAGTGGGGCGGGCTGCAGCCTGGTACCCAGATCGAAAAGGCCAGCCCCCTTTTCCCGCGCATTGAAACCGAGTAAAATCAAAGTTATATAGTTACAACCTGTCGGGGCGCTCTAATGCGCCCCGCTGTTTTTGGAGTATCGAAATGTCACTACATCTTCCGCTACTGGTCGATAGCCACGCCCACCTTGACGGCGAGCAGTTCGCCAACGACCGGGACGAAACCATCCAGCGCGCCTATGAAAATGGTATCAGCCATATCCTGACGATCGGTTGCGACCTGGAAAGCTCGGCGGCCAGCGTGGCGATCGCAACCAAGCATGAAAAGATTTATGCCGCGGTAGGAGTTCACCCCCACGATGCCAGTGAAATCAACGCGCATAGCCTGAAGCAACTAAAAGAACTGCTTTCTCGGCCTAAGGTTGTCGCGCTGGGGGAGATCGGCCTCGACTTCTTCCGTGACCGTTCACCGCGCGATGTACAGCAGGAAGCATTCCGACAGCAGATCCGCCTCGCCAAGCAGGTCGGCAAACCGATCATCGTTCACGACCGCGACGCCCACGACGAGGTCCTGCAGGTTCTGCTTGAGGAGAATGCAGCCGAAGTCGGCGGGGTACTGCACTGCTTCAGCGGCGACGTGGCGATGGCGAAAAAATGTCTAGCAATGGGCTTCTATCTTTCTTTTCCCGGCACCATCACCTACCCGAAAAATGATGCCGCCCGCGATGTAGTCAAGGCGGTGCCGATTGATAAGATGCTGGTCGAAACTGACTGCCCCTATCTTTCGCCACAAAAGTTCCGCGGCAAACGGAACGAGCCGGCCTACGTGCGTTACACTGCAGAAAAGGTCGCAGAAATCAAAGGGCTGACGATCGAGGATGTCGCTCGGGTGACCAGCCGCAACTGTTTCGACCTATTTGGCTTCGGCGAGGTCGACCAGAGCAGCAAGATTGCTTACCAGATCCGCAATTCGCTTTATCTGAACATCACCAACCGCTGCACCAACCACTGTATCTTCTGCGCCAAATTCGAGGATTTCGTCGTCAAGGGGCATGAACTGTTTCTTGAACGCGAACCGACTGCCGAAGAGGTGATGCAGGCGGTCGGCGATCCCAGCGGCTATGACGAAGTGGTCTTCTGCGGTTACGGAGAACCGTTGCTACGCCTCGACCTGATCAAAGAGGTCGCTGGGCAACTCAAGCAACAAGGTGTTAAAATTCGTATTAACTCCGACGGACAGGCGAATCTGGTGCACAAGCGCAATATCCTGCCGGAGTTACAGGGACTGGTCGATACCATCTCGATCTCACTCAACGCTCCGAATGGGGAAGAATACCAGCAGCTCTGCCAATCGAGTTTCGGAGTTAAGAGCTACCAGGCGGTGAAAGATTTCCTGCAGCAGGCGCCACTATATATCCCGGAAGTGATCGCTACAGCCGTCACCTATCCGGGTGTCGATATCGCCGCTTGTGAACAGGTCGCCGAGGAATTGGGGGTGCAGTTTCGCGTTCGTGAATACCAGGAAGTCGGCTGAACCGACAGAGAGGGCATTATGGCCAGTTACGATTACGATCTGTTTGTCATCGGCGCCGGGTCCGGCGGGGTGCGTACCGCGCGGATGGCCGCTGCCGAAGGGATTAAGGTCGCCATCGCCGAGCAGAGTAAACCGGGCGGCACCTGTGTTAACCTCGGCTGCGTGCCGAAAAAACTCTACGTTCACGCCGCTGAGTACGGAGCCGGTTTTCTCCAGGCCTCCGGCTTCGGCTGGCAGAGCCCAGCACCGCTGCTCGACTGGCTGACCTTGCGCGACAACAAGTCGGAAACCATCAGCGAACTGAATGGCCTGTACGGCGAGATGCTCAGCAATGCCGGTGTGGAGATGATTACAGGCCACGCCAAACTCCTCGACGCCAACCGAGTCTCGGTGAATGGCAAGGAATTTTCGGCGGAACGGATCCTGCTCGCCACCGGCAGTCGCCCCTCCCTGCCCGACATTCCGGGCAAAGAGCATCTACTGACATCCGACCAGATCTTTGATCTGGAGCGGTTGCCGAAACGGATGCTGATCGTCGGCGGCGGCTACATCGCTACCGAATTTTCAGGCATCTTCCACGGTCTCGGTGTGGACGTCACCCAGATCTACCGCCGGAAACTTTTCCTGCGTGGCTTCGATGGCGAGATCCGCGAATTTGTTGCCAAACAAATGCGCAAAAAAAATATCGATCTGCGCTTCAACTGCGATCTGCGCCAAGTGGGGAAAAACCGTGACGGCAGTTTAACCGTTACCCTGCAGGATGGCAGCAGTCTGCAGACCGACCTGATCCTAGCGGCCACCGGTCGCATCCCCAACACTGAAGATCTCGGTTTGGATAATGCCGGTGTCGCAGTAGCGAACAATGGTGCGGTTATTGTCGATGATTTCTACCAAACCAACATCCCATCAATTTATGCCCTTGGTGATCTGATCAACCGGATGCAGCTGACCCCGGTCGCCCTGGCTGAAGGAATGACCCTGGTCCGCCATCTTTATAAAGGCGGCGCAGATCCGCTCGACTACACCCTGATCCCCACGGCCGTCTTCAGTCAGCCGAATATCGGCACGGTCGGCTTGACGGAAGAAGAAGCGCTCGAAAGCTATCCGCAGGTCGACGTCTACACCGCCAATTTCCGCTCCCTGAAACATGCTCTTTCCGGAAGCGGTGAGCGGGTGTTGATGAAGCTGTTGGTCGACCCGACCACGGACAGAGTCGTCGGCGCCCATATGGCGGGCGAGATGGCCGGAGAAACCATCCAGGGGATTGCCATCGCCCTGAAAGCCGGTGCCACTAAAAGCGATTTCGACAAAACCATCGGCATCCACCCGACCAGCGCCGAGGAGTTCGTCACCATGCGGAGCAAAACCAGAACCGTAACCAAAGAACACTGATCGAAAAGGAGCAACTTATGAAAGCGACTATTGAATACTGCGGCGAGTGAAACTATCGCGATCGTGCTACCAGTCTGGCAGCAAAAATGAAGCAGAAATTTGCAGCAGAAGTTCAACTGATCGAATCAAGCGGCGGTGTTTTTGAAGTTACCGTCGAGGGAGAACTGATCTTTTCGAAAAAGGCCACCGGTCAGTTTCCGGTCGAAGATCAGCTACTGGAAGAACTCGCGACCAAGTGATAAAAAGAAGGGTGCTGGCTTTTTTGCCAGCGCCCTTCTTTCTCGGATCAACCGATCAATTCAAAACCCCCTTAAGTTCTGGCTCGAAGATCTCCCAGACCCGCTTCTCCAACTTCTCGATAAATTCCGGGGTGGTAATGTTCGGCAACTTGATGTTCCGGTTCGGATTTTCAATCACCTCGGCAGGCAGTGAAAATTCGGCCTTGGTGTACCCCTGCCGAAGCTCCAAAGCCAACCCGCGCAAGAACGCGCGGCGCACGGCAGCCCTAATCTGTTCGGTGGTCAAATCGAAGTCGAATTCGCTCTTCAGGCAATCGACCACCATCTGCGTACCGATCCCCTTAGCGATATCGAAAAACTTGCACAGGCCGATCATGTCAAAACCGACGATATGCAGCTTATCTTCAGTGACCCCCTGCACCCAGGAATCGAGATCGGATTTCCCTTCGCGGGTCAGCAGGCCGTAGGTGCCCATCGACATATGGCCGCCGGCGATCGCCCAGGCATAGCCGGGGTTGCTTTCCGGCTGGTAGGCGGGCAGTTCCAGCCCCTTGACATGATAGGCGTAAGATGTTTCTCCAAGCTGCTCGGACAACCGCATCGAGCCTTTGCCGACCTCAGGGCATTTCCCGGTTCCTGCAGTGATGATCAGCTCCCTCGCCTTTTCATAATCACCGAAGGTTGCCCCGTTCAGAAGCGGATTTTCTGGGTGCCGCTCGTTGTAGGACATCACGTAGGAGATCGTTACTCCAAGCGAGATCGAATCCATCCCGTAGTTGTCGCTTAGTTGAATCAGCCGCGCGGCTTGTCCCGCATCGTGAATGCCGAGATTGGTGCTGAGCAGGTTTAACGGCTCATAGTCGAACTTGGCTAGAAACTCGCCTTTGCTGCCATCGGCGTTCCGTTCAGAGATGTTGTTGTGGCAGGTGATCCCGCAACGGAAACAAGCTTCCGACTTGATGTCGTATTCTTTCTCGACATTTTCCCGGAAAAGTTTCTCCGGCAATGCATTTCCCTGAGGCCGGAAATTGTTGACCGGCACCGCGTTAAATTCCTGCAACACATCGTAGGCGGCCCAGGTACCGCCACCGCCACCGCGACTGATCGGCTGAATGCGTGCCGAGCCACCTCCCTTGATGACATTGAGATTCACCGCCTTGACCGCATCGCTAACCGGTTTAACCTTATCCTTGCTCTGCGCAACCAGAGCAAGGATATTCTTGTAGCCCATCAGCGAACCCATCCCACCGCGACCTGCAAAACGGCACTTGTCTTCTTTGGATTTCAGCTGATTTTCGGTGGAAAGGGCCACCGCGCCCATATAATTATGTTCCCAGTTCTCACCTGCGGGGCCGATGGCGGCGAAGTGGGCATCAGGATAGTCTTTCTGCAGGGCCATAATTTTGTCGTGGGTAGAAAGTCCCAGCAGCTGCTCGGCCGGTTTCAACTCGACACGGGGGCCGGCTTTACTCTCCGTAATAACAACATAGACCGGCTCCTCTGAGCGATTCTCGAAAATCAGCTCATCCAAGCCGGCCCACTTGAATTTGGCGCCAAATTTTCCGCTGCCGGTCGACCACATCGCTGCGGGCAAGCCGATTTTCGAACCCTTGATCGGGCTATAACCGGAGAAATATGTGCGCATGCCGGTCATCGCGGTTGAGCCGGTCAGCAGGCCGGTATTGACGATCAGCGGGTTCTGCTCACAATAGGCGTGGGTGATTTTTCGCAGAGCCAAGTCCTGAAAGGAACGCCCGAAGCCGCCGAGGACATCTTCCAGATTCCGGCATGGCACCTCGACAAAAACCATTTCCCCGGTTTTCAGATCAACCGTACAGCGCTTATACAGAACTGCGGACGGATTTGCTGTAGGATCGTTCGTCAAGATATTCATAGCACTCTCCCTGTCATAGCATCAAAAACTGCAACGGATTACTCAACCACCTTCCAGGATCGGTAGCAGCGTCAGCTTATCCCCGTCATGCAACAGATCGGTAAAGGTCGCATGGGTATCATTGATCAAGGCAATACCGAGAATCTGTTCCGGCAATTGTAAACGAGCAACGACATCTTTAACTGACGAGCCGCAGGGGTAATCTTGCGTTTGTTCGGTAAACCGACCAACGCGAAACGCTCCGACCAACCGTACCCTGATCTGCATCACAACAACCTTGCACCTTTTCTGTATACAAAAACGTATGCAGCATAACAAAAAACGACCAGCAGGAAAATCCAAACTGCCGAGTTGAGGCGACTTATGAAATTATTGCTCTGATATTGTGACAAATACAAACCCCGCCTGACAGCGGGGTTTGTATATTTAAGATATTCGAAAGGCTACTGAGCAAACAACTTGCTGTAAATTTGCTGAAAATCGCCGGTTTTGATCGCTTTTTTGATCTCCCCGGTATTAGTGCTCAGCCATGTATGCATCGGATCGTTTTTCAGCAGGTTATCGATGTAGGCATTAACCTTCGCGTTGTTGTACTTACGCGCTTCTGGGATCAGCTTGAAGTAGAAGTTGTGAGCTACGTCGTAGATCCCATGCCACCAGGCATAATCGGGGGCCATCATTGCGGCTCCCATCCGGGCGCGACGACCCTCATGGTGCCAGAGTTCCCAGTATTCCCACTCGATCGGGTTGGAAAAGGCGGCTACGTTTTCGAGCAACTTCTCTTCCTTGACCAGTTTGATAATCTCTCCGGCCGGTTTGGCGAATTTCTCGTTATAGAGTTTGACCTGGGCATCATACTGGAAATAGTGGCCATCAACAAAACGCTGTTGGTGACAATTCAGACAAACGTTCTGCATGTTTTGACGTTTTTTCTCCCAGTTGTCTTTGTTCTTAGAGACCGGCGGACGCAGAGTCCAAGAGATCCGCTGGCCAACATCATGGGTAATCGGCATATCCGCTGTCGCCGACATGTGGCAGGTGGCGCAGGTCGGGGCTTCATAATAGTCCTTGCCGACCACCCAGTCATCGCTGTTGAGGGCCATCTTTTCCTTGTTGTTGAAGTAAGCGATGCCATGTTTCGACTCTTCGTAGATCTCTTTCTGCGGATGATCGGGACCGAGGTGGCACTTGCCGCAGTTTTCAGGCTGGCGGGCCTGGGCGGCCGAGAACGAATGGCGGGCATGACAGGCGTTACACGCCCCCTTGGAACCATCTGGGTTGATGCGGCCGATGCCGCTGTTGGGCCAGGTTTTCGGCGACAACTTGTTCGGGGCATCAGGATCGATCACCACCTTGCCACCGTGACAAGAGGCACAGCCGACAATAGCCACCGGCTCACCGCCCGCTGCATGTGCCAAATAGGCGTCGTTCGACTCCAGAATCTCGCCGGCATGAGCATGGTAGGAAGCGGAGGTCTCCTGCTCGATTTTCGGGTGACACTTGCCACAATCCTTTGGGGTCACTAGGGTCGCGATAGTGGCGCCATTATGTTCGAAAGCATCAACATCAGCAGCGTCCGCACCGTGACAATCGAGGCAGCCAATCTCGCTCTGCCCATGCTTTGAATTTTTCCATTGCAGATACAGCCCAGGATTACTCTCTTTGTGGCAACTGATACAGTCAGTCGCCGCAAATGAAGAGCCGGCTGCATAGGCTCCCACAAACAACAGTAATCCTAAAAAAGCTATCTTTTTCACGATATTGCCTCCTTGACGATATAGGGGTCGTTGAGCGCGTAGTAAACCGTTATGGCTTGAATTGCGTTTCTGCTAATCCCATTTGATTACATCTACCGGGCAGACGCTGTCGCAAGAACCACAATCGGTGCAGACTTCTTTATCGATTACATGCACGTCTCCCTGCTCGCTGATTGCATCGACCGGGCAAACTTCAGCACAGGCCCCACAGTTGATACAACCTTCATCAATCCAATGAGTTCCCATTCCTCTCTCCTTTCCCTCTTTAATTAGATGTTAAGGGCAAGATTAACAGGAACCATTCAGCATACAATTGACCCAAGTCAAAAAAGGTACAACTTCTATGAGGACTAATAAAATATGAAACTCAGATTGTAGGTAGAGAATTGAGGGGATCAATCTACAGATATTTTAGGTTGAGCTGGAGGTCTGTATCGAGCGTTCAGGCTAGTTGCTTTAGGCCACACCCTCTCAGCCCATCGATTGAATTAAACCGGTCAATGAAATGCTAGAGAGGACTGTCGTGGCAAGAATGATCGATGCAAGCAGGTCTGGCGAGCGGTTGAATTTGATCGCGTACATCAGGGGCAGTAAGGCGGAAGGGGCTGAAGTCTGCAGAGTAGCAATCTTCTGTTCCAGGCCGGACACACCCAGAACTCCAAGTAAGGGGTAAGTGACCGCAGGGGAGAGCAATAAACGGATGATCACGGCGACAGCAATGATTTTTAGAAATTTTGCCTGAAACCGGGTGGTGGCAAGCTGCAAGCCTAGAATAAAAATCAATAACGGGATGGTAGCTTGACCGATGAGGGAAAAACTCTTCAGAGCAAATTCAGGGAGTTGAACGGCGCACTGGACCACGATCATTGCCAAAAAAAAGGCATGAAACAGCGGCATTTTTAACAGATCCAGCATGATTGGCTTAAAACCGGAAGCGTTACTGCTGACGTAAATGGCGATAGTGCTGAGGGAAAGGTTAAACGCAACAAAATAGACCACCGAATAGGAAACGGCCTGTTCTCCATAGGTGAAGTAAATCAGCGGCAGACCGAAATTCCCGATATTGATCATGCTGCAGGAGAGGATAAAAGAGATTCGGTCGTTGCTTTGCAACTGCAGAAGACGGCTAACGTAGTAAGACATCACCAGCAGAACCCCCGTCAAAATCAGCATAAAAACAAACGGGAGTTTCAGGGCCTCGAAGCTGATATTGTGCTTAACAATGGCATCGAACACAAAAACGGGTGCAAACACCGTCAAAGTCAAACTGGTGATTTCTTTGATGTCCGGCTTGAAAAACCGCTGATAGACAAGTGCCACACAAATAATAACGAAAAGCGGCAGAACCGATTTTTGGAAGATGATTAAGAACGCCATCAAAACATCTAATTCTTATTTGAGCGGCTTTCGAGAGCTTCCAGTTCAATCTCGATAGCCTTGGTGCTGATCACAATCTCATACAGAGAGACGAGCAAGGAGGCCACTAAAAGCAACAGACTGACCCCGAAACTGAGTTTGGCGAGAAACGGCAATTTTTGAAAGAGAAAAAACATGGCCAGCGTACAGAGGATAAAACTCAGCACACCGAAACCCTGCATAACCTTGGTCAAAACGATCCGCAGGCGCAAGTTGGCGATTTGCCGGAGAGTAATATCATGAATTTGCTCTTGAGACTGCCCATGCAGTTGCCTGATCAGTTGCGCCAGCACCAGAAAGCGGTTGGTGTACGCGAGAAGCAAGAGAGATATAGCAGGGAACAGCAAAGCGGGAGTCGTCAGTTCCATCATGATTTTCCGATTAATTCCTCATCCATCCACAAAGATGTTTCATTCGCAGAACTGATTTTTACCTGATCAATATTTATGCATTCTTTTGCTGCCAAAGTCAGGGAACGGCCATTTTCAAAATCAATAGCATGATCATAACAGGCAACCAATCCACCCGCCAGCACAAGACTCAGCCCTGCCATCAAAGCAACCGGTCCGTAGGTACTGAACTGGGAATAGATAAGCAGCAAGCCTCCAACAACCGTCAACCACCCCACCACATTCAACCAGGCTTTTAGCTTGTTTTTCTTTATAAAACAAAGAACCGGCATGAGAAACAGGACCGAAACTATCAACAACAAATAACTACTTGGGGAGTTAAACATCATCACGAACCTCCTACTGTCTGTTTTTCCTCTCCTTACAAACAGCAAGAAATACGCCGAAATAAATCTTCTATCATTTTACCTCGAACAACTCCAAGGCATCTGCCTATTTATGCTTGCAGTTAAATTATTCGTGGCGGAGCGCGTCGATCGGATTGAGCTTTG
The DNA here is from genome assembly GCF_003247215.1 of Malonomonas rubra. Taxonomy (GTDB): domain Bacteria; phylum Desulfobacterota; class Desulfuromonadia; order Desulfuromonadales; family Geopsychrobacteraceae; genus Malonomonas; species Malonomonas rubra_A. Next base: position 78,803 of record NZ_QKAP01000121.1, read on the forward strand.
CCGCCCGTCGGGCTGGGAAAAACCCGAATATAACCCCGATGGCCGCGGAGAAGATAAAAGCCAGCAGGTTAATACCGGGGCTGAAGATGTAAGGGACTGCGATCAGTTTGGCAATGGCAACCGATGCTCCGGTCGCTATAGCAAGGCCAATAAGCCCACCGATGCTGGACAGGACAACCGCTTCAATCAGAAATTGCAGCAATACTTCCCTTTCTAACGCGCCGATGGCAAGGCGGATGCCTATTTCCCGGGTTCTCTCGGTGACTGAAACCAACATAATATTCATAATGCCGATACCACCGACCAACAGGCTTACAGCGGCTACCGAGCCGAGCAACATGGTCAGAATTTTAGTGGTGCCGGTGAGAGTTTCGGTGATTTGCCGCGTATCCATGACGCGGAAGTTGTCATCCTCGTTGGCACTGACATTGCGCCGTTCCCGCAGCAGCAGTTCCAGCTGATTTTTTACCGTGTTAATCGCATCGCTGTTCCGTGCCGATACGGTAATCCGGTTGATGTCCTTGTCCCCGGTGAGGCGGCGCTGGACGGTCTTTAACGGCATGATAATTGAGTCGTCCTGATCATGTCCCATTCCTGATTGTCCCTTGGACTTGAGAAGTCCGATCACTTCGCAAGAGAACTGCTTGAGCCGGATCTTGCTACCGACCGGATTTTGCTTGCCGAAAAGTTTCTCCCTGACCGTTTCCCCCATCACGCAGACAGCCTTGCCAGATCGCATCTCGGTTTCACTGAAATCCCGGCCGGAGGCCAATTCCCAGTTCCCGGCAGGGAAAAAGTCGTTGTTACTACCGGTTACTGTGGTCGACCAGTTGTTCGCCTGGAAAACAGCGGTAGCCTGAGAATTGGCGACCGGGGCAACCCATTTGGCGCTGAAAATCTGGCCTTTAATTGCATCGACATCTGAGGATTTAAACTTCGGCGCACTTGCTGCGCCCGGACCAAACCGTTGCCCAGGGATCACCATCAGAATATTGCTTCCCATCCGAGAAATCTGGTCAGAAATGGATTGGGTAGCACCATTCCCCAAGGTCACCATGGTGATAACGGCGGCAACCCCGATGACGATCCCCAAGATCGTTAAAAAGGAGCGCATCAGATTACGCCGGATGGCCCGCACCGCGAGTAGCAACGTGTTCCAAAGCATCAGGACTGCTCCCCATTTTGACGGTCATGATCGACTTTGCCATCAACGAAATGGACAATACGCTTTGCATAGGCCGCCATGTCCGACTCATGGGTGACCATCAACACCGTAATGCCGTGCTCACGGTTTAACGAACCAATAAGCTCCATGATCTCTTCACTTGTCTGCGTATCAAGATTGCCGGTTGGCTCGTCGGCCAGCAGCACCTTCGGACGGGTAACGAGCGCACGAGCAATAGCCACTCTTTGCTGCTGTCCCCCAGACAGTTCTGCCGGGGTATGATCTTCCCAGCCGGTCAGGCCGACTTTTCCCAATGCAGTGCGTGCTTCGGCATGACGGACGGATGCTTTTTCCCCCCTGTAGATGAGCGGCAGTTCTACATTCTCCAGCGCAGAGGTTCGCGGCAACAGATTAAATCCCTGAAAGACGAAGCCGAGGAAGTGTCTCCGCAGCAATGCCCGCTGATTGCGGTCCATCTCTTCGACCGGGGTTCCCTGAAATCGATAACTGCCGCTACTGGGAATATCGAGGCAACCAAGTATATTCATCGCTGTAGACTTACCGGAACCACTCGGCCCCATGATGGCAACGAACTCACCTTGGTCGATGGACAAATCGACACCCTTGAGCGCCAGAAAAGCAGCCTGCCCCTGCCCGTAGGTTTTCGTGATTCTGGAAAGTTTGATGAGCGGAAACTCGTTCATGCCCATAACCTTTACAATGCTTCAGTGATGACCTGCATGCCAGGCTTCAATGATCCGTCAAGAATTTCGGTCGACTGTCCGTCGGTGGAGCCGACGGTAACATCTATGGCCATCGGTCGCTCCTCTTGTAATACCCAGACCCGCGGAGAAGCACCATTGCTTGCGATCTGCTTTTTGTGGCTTTGCATCCGAGGCCTGGGGAAAAGCTTCATCACCACGCTACCTGACTGTTTCGACTCTTCACCACTTGCTACAGGGGGCGTAAAACGTAGCGCTGCGTTGGGAACCAGTACAGCATTCTCATGGATCAGGGTGGTGATATCGGCAGTCCCAGTCATCCCCGGCCGCAAGCTAAGATCGTCATTTTTAACAGCCAAAACTGTACGGTAAGAGACGACACCATCGGTTTCCTGCGAGCCATATTCAACACGGGTAATGACCGCTTCATATTGACGTCCCGGCCAGGCATCAACACTGAACGTTGCCGTCTGCCCTTCCTTCACCTGACCGACATCGGCTTCATCGATATCCACGTGCAGTTCCATTTTCGACAGATCTTCGGCCAGCAAAAAAAGCACCGGCGCCTGGAAAGAGGCCGCTACCGTCTGCCCCGGATCGATGTCACGTTCCAGGACCACGCCATCAATCGGTGACCGGATCCGCGCTTTTTCCAGGTTGGTTTCGTCCGACTGCAGGTTGGCCTCGGCCTGCAAGACACCCGCATTTGCACTGGAAACGTTCGCTTCTGCCCGTTTCAAAGTCGCTTCCGCAACATCCATTTCGTTTTTAGATGGAACTTTACCGCCAGAGAGTTCCGCGACCCGCTGATACCGCCCGAGTGCGGCGCGAGCTTCCTCAGCAGTAGCTTCAGCCTGTAAAACTTGTGCTTGAGCTGCAACTAGATTGGCCCGCGACATGGTCACTGCATCATTCAGTTTGGATCGATCAAGCTGGGCCAACACCTGGCCGCTTTTGACATGGTCGTTTACATCAACAAATATTTCCTCGACAATGCCTGAGAGTTCACTCCCCACCTCCACTTGGTTAGTCGGTTGCAGGTTTCCAGTCGCTGTTACCGTTACGACTAATTTCCCGGTTTTGATGTCCCTGGTCGAGTAGACAGGTACTGTTTTTTCCTCTTCTGTAATAAGGAAGAACAGGACAGCAACAACAACGAGAGCGGGCAAACCGAGCAGCCACCACCAACTTTTCTTCGATCGCCTGCCCGTTTGGGAGCCAATAAGCTCCTCTAAAGATGTCGCCGCATCCGGATTCTCTTGCGTATTTGTATTCATAACTGGTCCTTGTTTTGTATGTCGGAACCCTGTGACGACCAACCGCCCCCTAACGCCTTGTAGAGGCTAATAAGTGCGAGGACGCTATTGGTTCGGGAGGTTGCGAGACTGTCTTGCAGGTTGCGCACAGAGCGTTCCGTATCAAGCACAGATTGGAAATCAATCAAGCCGGCGGCGTACTTTTGTCGTGCTATTGCAGCAGCCTTTTCAATAGATATTGTGGCTTGGTCGAGGGATGACGTTCGCTCTTGGCTGCGATACAGGTTAACGAGGGCGTTTTCAACTTCTCCAAGGGCATTAAGCACGGTCTGTTCATAGGCGATCTGGGCCTGTTCACGCACAGCATCCTGAATTTCCACCTGTTTCTTCAGTCGCTTCGCATTAAATATTGGCTCAGTAATGCCTCCTAGCAAAGACAACGAGCCTGCGCCACTCTCCCCAAGTCCGCTGAGGGTTAAGGCGTCAAGCCCTATCGAGCCAGAGAGCTTAAACGAAGGATAGCGTGCAGCCTCGGCAACTCCTACGCGCGCAGTTTCAGCAGCGAGCTTGCGTTCTGCTGCACGAATATCGGGCCGCTGCCGCAAGGTGTCCGCAGGGATTCCCAGAACAATTTGACCGGGAACTACCGGCAGCTCCCCTCCCGAAGAGAGCCGTTGATGCAGTGAACCAGGCAATTTGCCGAGCAGTATCTCCAGACGGTGTTCCGCTTCGGCCAGGCTGGTCTTCAAGCTCGGGATTTGCGCTCGCGTTTGCTCCATATTGCTCTGCGCCTGATCTACGTCCTGACTGTCGATTAGACCGGCTTGTTCGCGCCATTTTGTAAGTTGCAGAGTTTCACCCTGACTATCCAGGTTTTCCAGAGCAATCTTAAGACGGTTCTGAAGTGAACGCACTTCAAAATAATTGGTCGCGACTTCAGCAGCAAGTGAAACCTGGGTATCCTGCAGATTCGCCTCGCTGGCATCCAGACTGGCCTGAGAAGCTTCAACGCTACGCCGGACGCCACCAAACAGGTCGAGCTCCCAGCTCGCATCAAAGCCAACGCTATACGATTCACGCGTTGCCTCGCCATCCGACTTACTGAGGCTAGTCGAGCCAGTCGCTGACACAGTCGGATAATATTCTGTAGCGGCTACGATTCGTTGTGCCCGAACTTGGCGCAAAAGAGATCGGGCAGTACGCAGATCCGGGCTCGACCGTAATGCCTCTTCCACCAGTTCAGACAACAGCGGATCATTTAATGTTTGCCACCATTGACTCAGATTTTCCGAACCCTCGACTTTTGTGTACAGCACAGCGTTTCCATCAGCGCCATTCCAGTCAAACGTTACATCCATCGCTGGTTGCTGGTAATCAGGGCCAACGGAAATACATGCAGTGCTTGACAGGCAAAGAAACACGATCAAGATCTGCTTAAAATAAATAGTGCGCATACCGTTTGCCTTATCCACCCTTCACTGCGTTTATGCCAGCAAGAGCGAAGTTCACGACGTGCTCAGTAAAAGCTTCGATATCGTCGATTACCAAAGGAACATCCAACTTTGTAGTTTTCTTACTGTGCTGTTGCATTAGAATTGGATGAATACACATGCTGATAATGGACATTTCACAAAAGACAACCTGTTGTTCAGTAGCATCGGGGCCAAGTAACTCCCTCACCAAGGACAGAGTCTTTTCCCGCAAAGGAACCACCTCGGACCTTACAACCTCATCCAACAAGCCTGTGGGGTTGGCAAACTCCATTTGCGAAATTCGAAAATTTCTATTTGCCTCATCTGAAATCCGTCCAATCAGGGCCATCAACTGGCCCCGAAGGCGCTCCTCAGCGGTAGCATCTTTGGCCACGCCACCGTCCTGAGGATAAGCCTTCATTGATTCGGTGAATGAAAAACGCCAAGCTTCCTGATAAAGAGCTTTTTTGCTGCCGAAGTGATAGTTTACCGCCGCAACGTTTGCACCTGCCCGATTGCAGATATCTGCAACCGTTGCATCGCGAAAACCCTTCTCAACAAAAACCTCGCTTGCTGCCATAAGCAGTTTTTCCTTTGTTGTAACAGTCTTTTGCCTCGCCATTAGGAACTCCACATACATAATTTGACCGACCAAAGCTTCGATTTAAAACAAATATTTCAAATGGTCATTTGGATGTAAAGAAAAAAATGAGATTACCTGCAGACCAACCGAAAGGTTCATTAATACCCCCATCAACTGTACCATTAACGTATCATTGGCATTTCACTGAAACAAAAAAGAGAAACCGACAAAACGACCACTTCCACCTCATAACAGACTCAACATGGGACTTTA
>NZ_QKAP01000071.1 GCF_003247215.1 Malonomonas rubra
CCTTAAGGCGAGAAGAAATGTTGTCGCTGAAGACCTTTTTTCTGTACTTGACGCATGCGACATAGTGGAACTGAAGACTGTATACCGAATGCGCACCCTTGTCTGTTCTGTATCTCATGTTTATATAATCAGATAGAACTGAACGTTTTACAACAAAAAAACATTTTCGCCTTTCATCTCCCACCTTTCGGAAGGAGACTTCCCGGCGAAGTGTTAAACGTTCCAGCGATTTCGATTATTCGGTCTCTTCCTTTTTTTTCGGTTTGGTTTTGAAGATCGAGCCGATGTCTTTGACCAGTTTTCCCGGCAGGCCGAGGGTGCGCTTGAAAATGCCGAAAACTGTTTCGGAAATTGTGCTGACCGGGATAGCGGTGACTTTGGGTGAATCACCAGGGCCTTCAATTTTGAAGTGCGCGGTCAACAGGGCTTTGTCCTCGCCGGCCAACACCCAGCCGGCAATTGGGATCGAGGTGATTACTTTGTCGACGGTGCGCAATGGCATCACTCCCAGCTGATAGTCGAGGCTGCCGTCGATCAGACTCTGGCTGCCGATCAGCGACATATTCATCGCCTCGCTGTTGATTTTCAGGTCTTCGGTATAAGCTCGGCCGTCTGCGATTCGGACCGACCCTTCCAGCAGTGTGAATGGCATTCCTTCTTTATCCATATCGGGAAGATTGCCGCTGAACAGCTGCGAGACATTAAGCAACGAGAAGACCTGGGCCAGCCCGCGGAATTTGCGTAGGGTGCCTTTTTCGACCTGAAGATGAATCCCGCCGACGGCGTTCTGCCAAAAGCCTTTGCCCGCCAGTGCCCCTTGCAGGTAGAAATCGCCACGTAGCGCCCCGTTGATGAGGCCTCGCTCTTTGAACAGATCCTGATGTAGCACCGTGGCTACGATGCCTTCCGCATGCCCGGAGACTTTTAGTACAGACTCGGGATAATTCCGGTCAAACTCGACCCGGGCCAAGCAGTAGCCGTGACCGCTGGAAAAGCGCAGCGGATAGATGGTAAAGACCCCGTTCTGGTCTTTAATCAGCCCTTCTGCATCGGTAAATTGCAGCTCGCCGATTGAGCCCTGTTCTGCTTTTGCGGTAATCAGCAGTGGCCGCCTCGGTTTCTTGTGTTTGGGAACGGCTTTTTTAGGGGGGCCGACAAATAGGTCGATCACCTCATCAATGTTCGCTTTTTTCGCTTCGATTTCAAGCTTGACCTGTGGATCCTTGAAGTTGTCGAGGCTACCGGTGACGATCACATCGGTCTCTTCTTCGAGCTGCACAGTAACCTGCTTGAACGCCATCCCCTGGCTATTGATCAGCAACTGCCCGTCCAGGTTGTAAAGGGTTCGTCTGGGGCTTCTGAAAATCAGGTCCCGAGCATGAACCAGGTCGCTTTTTAGGTGCAGGTCGAGGTGCGGATCCTGCCAGCCCGGCATCTGTCCGCTGAGGGTGAAAGAGGAATCGCCGAAACGGGCCTGCAGGTTGTTGAAACGCAACCCGAGGTGATCGATTTCAATCTGTCCGTAGGCCCGGTTGAGGTCTCCGACAATATGGTTCAGGTGGGCACCGACATCAGACAACTCCAAGTTGGTAAACAGGCCTTCAGCTCTCCGTTCCAGGTGCGGATGCACAACGCCCTGCAGCTGCAGTTTTTTCAGCAGCGGGGATAACGGTTGCAGCTTAACAAGATCGATCGGATCGATATCGAGCAGGAAGAAGTTAGCTTCCGGCTCGGTGGAAAAACGGCCGTTCCCCGAAAGCAATAAGTCTGGCAGGCGAAACTCAAGACGCTCAAGCTGTAGCTGTTTTTTCTCGACCCAACCTTTCAGCAGCAGGCTGCTCTGGTGTTGTGCTCTTTTTTGCAGCAGCGACCCCAGGGAAAGGTCGGTGGCCGAGAGATCGGTCTGCAGCAGAAAAGCAGGCTGCTGAAGCGGGCCGGACAGTTGCAGGGTCGCTGCCAGCGGGCCGGACAGGGTCCAGGTGTCGGGCAATGTCAGCTGGGTGCCGACGTCTTGCATTTGTGTTTGAAGGTTGAACTGAAGATCAAGTTGCGGAGTTTGAAACAGTTCCTTGATCCGGCCGGAAAAAAAGATCGGCTGCCCGCGGGCAATCAAGATGCCGTCATGGATCTCCAACTGATAGTCCGCCAGAGACAGTTTGGTGGAAAAGTCCTGTATCTTCCGCAAGCTGTTGTCGGTCCATTCGAGATCGGCCAGAGTGAGTTCGGCCTCAAAGCGGGGAAGCCCCGTGGGGAACTGTTCCGCCGGCCAGCTTTTTTCGATTACCACGCCCAGCCGCTCCAGTTCGCCGGCCACCAGCTTGGCGGCATTGGGAACCTGCCAGCGCTTCAATAACTGCGGTGACAGAGGGATGTTCCGAGTTTCGAGTTGGCCGGTAAAATGGCGCTGTTGCTCGTTGCGGGTGAGATGAAATTCTCCGTCCAGCGGCAAGCCGAGTAGTTGCCCGGCGAAATCGGAGAATGCTTCCTGAGTTGGACTAGATTTCCAGTTGCTGGACATTGTGAAAAGTGGGGAAGCGCCGGAGGCTGTGAGTGAGGCCTCGATGTGAGCTTTTTCCGCCGGAGTTCCAGAGAGGGCAGTATGAAAATTGAGATGGCTCGGCAGATCATAAACGGGGGGGCTGCTGATGTGAGTCGATAGATTGTCAATCTGGAGTTCGCAAAACAGCTCATTTCCCCTCCAACCTTCGGAGGTGATAGAGATTGGGAGTTTTGCGGCCATCCTGAACTCGGCCGGTTGGCCGGCCTGGGCGATTTTTCCGTTAATGCTCAGGACGCCAATCTTGTTAGGCTGCCAGTTCCGCAACTCGATCTGTAGTTGCTGCAGATCCAGTATTTCGCGACTGGTTTCTTCCTCGCGTTGGTGCAGCCTAAGGCTGGCATCTCGGATCGTCAAAATGCGAATGCCAAATTTGCTGGTCAGCTCCTTCGGCGTTCCATGTTCCGGGCGATTATTGACCGGGAACCAGAACTGCAGCTTTGGTTCTTCCAGCTCGATCCGATCGAAGAAAATTTCTCGGTCTAGCAGAGGCGCAATTTTTAATGTCGCGGTTAAGTAAGGGATCTCGGCGACCAGTGCATCTTCAGGGCCGATGCGCAGGTCGCGAAAACGCAGCGCAATCCCTTTGTTGAAGGTCAGATTGCTGTAGCCGATGCTGACCGGCTGTTCGAAAGCGGTGCTCAGCTCCTGCTCGAGCTCATAACGATAGTTGTCTAGGTCGAGCTGGCTGATGATGATCGAACCAAGAACGACCAACACCACGATAAGCAGCAACAGCAAATAGATGGTTCTGCTCAAGATTTTTACGACTGTAGAGTTCATCAATGCTGATCAAGGAGTGAGGGTTGTTGACGGTAACGCATGGTTGATTAAAGCATTATAACTCTTCTTGTTGGGACCGGCAAGAGACAAAGGGGGGAGTGCGACATCTGGCGCTTTACATGTCTGCGCCCCCTTGATAGTATTACGCGCCCTTTTTTGTCATTTAACAATGCCTTAGCTCCCTGCGAGCTTCCAGCGGCAGACAGGTTTCTCCACCAGAATGAAGATCAAGCGTCTCGACATCCTCGGCTTCAAATCATTTGTCGATAAGGTTTCTCTCGACTTTCAGCACGGGATCACTGGTGTCGTTGGGCCGAATGGCTGCGGCAAGAGCAATATCATCGACGCCATCCGTTGGGTGATGGGCGAGCAGAATGCCCGCTATCTGCGCGGCCGGGCGATGGAAGACATCATTTTCGGCGGCAGTGAAAGCCGCAAGCCGCACGGCATGGCCCAAGTGTCGGTTGTGTTCGACAACAGTGCCAAGATCTGTCCCCCGGCCTATAAGGATTACGCCGAAATAATGGTGACCCGTCGCCTGTACCGCAACGGCGACAGCGAATATCTGATCAATAAAACGGCCTGCCGCCTGCTTGATATCACCGAGCTGTTCATGGATACCGGGGTTGGCGCCCGTGCCTATTCGATTATCGAGCAGGGCAAGGTCGGCATGTTGATCAGTGCCAAACCGGAGGAGAGGCGCACCCTGATCGAAGAAGCGGCCGGGGTGACTAAATTCAAGGCGCGCAAAAAGACCGCCTTGCGCAAAATGGATGCGACCAAGCAGAATTTGGTGCGCCTGGGAGATATCATCGCAGAAGTGCGTCGCCAGCTTGGTAGTTTGAAACGGCAGGCGCAGCGCGCGGAGCAGTTTCGCGAATATCGTGGTGAGGCGAAGCGGATCGAACTTTGTCTTGCCGGCAACCGTTTTCAGGAGCTGAAGGGGGAAATCGAATTGCTCGCCAAGCAGGAATGCGAGCAGGCGACTATCTTGGAACGGCTAGATGCCCGGCTGGAAGATGGAGAACTGCAACTGGAAGAGAGACAGCTGCAGCTGACTGTGGTTGAGACCGAGCTGAATCAGGCGCAGGAGAAGGTTTATCATCTGGCCTCGGAAACCCAGCGGGTTGAAAATGAGCTGACCCTGACGGCACGGCAGCGCGAGCATCTGCTGAAACAGGACCAGGAACTGCAGGCAGAAATGAATAATCTGGCCGGACGGCTGGCTGCGATGCAGGAAGAACAGCAACAACTTCAGCAGGAGCAGGATAATTACGCAGCGCGGCTGGAAACGGTACAACAGGAAGTTGCGGTGCAGGAAGAAGGGCTACAGCAGTCCCTTTCCCAAGAGCAGGAGTTTGAGGCGCAACTGGAAAATAGTCGGCGCGAATTGATGGAACTGCTCGCCGAAGCAAGCCGCATGGCCAACCGCCGCGATGAAATAGATCGGCGCTTGGAGCTGGAGGAAGAACGTCGCAACCAATTGCGTTCCGATTCGATCCGGGTGCAGGAGCAACAACAGGAGCTGATCGAACAACAACGACAGTCTGAATCGAAGTCGCAGAAAGTGCGTGAGCAACAGGTACAGGTGGCGGAGCGGAATCGCTGTCTGCATCAGTGTCGGCAGGAGAAGGAAGCTCAGATCAAGGGCCAAGATGCCGAATTGAGCGAGCTGCGTCAGCAACTGGAGAAGAACCGTTCCCGGCAGGAATCGTTGCAGGAGATGGAGCGCAACCTCGATGGCTATGCCGAAGGGGTGCGGGTGCTTCTGGCAGATGGGCAACGTTGGGACCGGATCGCTGCCGATCTGTTCAAGGTTGATCCTGAGTACGAACTTGCGGTGGAGGTGGCTCTCGGTGACAGGTTGCAAGCGGTGCCGCTTGATGAGCTTGGGCTGCTCGATGGCGCACTGCAGCTGTTGCAGGAAAAAAGGCAACGGGCGACGCTACTATTACCGGAACGGACGACTCCAGAGGTTACTTTTTCTGCTGGCACACCTTTAAGCAGTCTGGTCAAGGCGGGAAAGGGAAAACAGGCGCTTGTCGAGCGCTTGTTGGCTGGTGCTTATCTGGTTAAAACGGTGACCGACTTTGCTACTGCTGAGATGCCGGCCGGTTTGTTGCTGATCGATCGGCAAGGACGCAGCCTCAGCTGGCGTGGCACGTTAACCGGTGGTGCCGAGGTGGTCGACAGCGTTGGCCTGCTGCGCAAAAAGCGGCAGATTGAAGAACTGGCCGGTGAAATTGCCACCCAAGAAGAAGGGTTCAAGCAGCAACAGCGTGTCCTTGATGACCTACGCGAAGAGTTGCTGCAGCTTGAGGAAGAGCAGGGCGCCATTGCAGGGGAGGGCCATCGCCTGGAATTGCAGGCCCTCGAGTTGGCGAAGGATCTGGAGAGACTGCAGAATGAATCCAGCCGAATTGTTGAGCGCCTCGACTTGATCCGCTTCGATCAGGAGCTGGTCGAAGAGACGACCGTTGCGCTGCAACGCGAAAAAGAGGAGTTGAACACAGATAGCCAGCAGTCGGACAGCAGCCAGAGGAACCTTGAACAGCAGACGACCGAGCTACAAGAGCACTTGGCGCAACTTCGGCAGCAGTTGGATGGCACCCGCGAGGAATTGACAGAGCGGCGCGTTGCCTTGGCGGCGATGCAGCAGCAACAGCGGGGGGGGAACGATACGCTGGTGCGTCTGGCGAAGCAGCAGCAGGAGATGGAACAGCGTAGCGGCCAGTTGCAACAGCGGCAAAAGTTGGGTGGCGTTGAACACCAGGAATTGCTGGTGAGTGATGAGCGCTTAAAGGTTGAATTGGACCTGATGCTCGATCGCCGCGAAGAACAGCAGAAGGTCAGCCTGTCGATTCGCGAACGTTATGAGCAGCAACGTCAGCAACTGGATGAGTTTCGTGATCAGTTGCGTGGAGTGCGTTCTGAAGCGGAGGGGCTGCGCAAAGAGGTTGCCCGCTTGCAGCTGCGACATCATGAATTTCTGGTCGATGTCGAGGCGGTTCGGCAGGGGGTACTGGAACGGTACCGGGTCGATCTGCTAGAGCATCAGGTGCCGGAAGCGACCGAAGATGAATTGGAGCGTCAGCAACGGCAATTGCAGAGCTTGCAGCGCCGGATCGAAGCGCTCGGCGAGGTCAACCTGATGGCGATAGATGAGTATCGCGAATTGGAAGAGCGTTACGATTTCCTCTGTCAGCAACGGGACGACCTGAACCAATCGCTCGGCGACCTGCAGAAAGCGATCAATCAGATCAATCGTACGACTCGGAGGCGTTTTAAGGAGACGTTCGAGCTGGTCAATGAAAGGTTTAAGCAGGTTTTTCCCCGATTGTTCCGCGGCGGGCAGGCCGAATTGCGACTGACAGACGAAGAGGACTTGCTGGAAACCGGGATCGATATTATCGTGCAGCCACCCGGCAAGCGGCTGCAGAATGTCAACCTGCTTTCCGGCGGGGAAAAGGCACTGACGGCAGTGGCGTTGATTTTTTCGCTGTTCCTGATCAAGCCAACGCCGTTTTGTGTCCTCGATGAGGTCGATGCTCCACTCGATGATGCCAACATCGACCGTTTTGCCGAGATGGTGCGCGAGATGACCGAACAATCACAGTTTATAATTATCACCCACAGCAAGCGGACAATGTCGATCGTTGATACCATGTATGGGGTCACCATGCAGGAGCCAGGGGTTTCGAAACTGGTTTCGGTGCGGATCAATGAACGACTGGACGGAGGAGGACCGGTTGCGGCAAGCGCGTAAGTTCAGCGCTTGTTAGATGCGGAAATGAAGAGGTTGGGATGCCGTTTAAGTCATTGCTTAACAGATTGTTGGAAGATATCCCCGGTGCTCTCGGGGCGATCATTATCGATTGGGAAGGCGAGGCAGTCGATCATGTCGCGCGGATGGAAGATTACGATATCAAGGTCTTCGGAGCCCATAATGGGATTATTCTGCAGTTGCTGAGAGATGCCATGGCGCGGATCGACTGTGGTGTCTTACAGGAGGTGCTGATACGCACCGGGGAGAACAAAACTTTGCTTGCCCCATTGACAGATGAATACTTTCTGGTGTTGACTCTCGGACCGCAGTCGATTGCATCGCCGGCTGCATTTAGAATGCGCTGCTGTGTTGCTGAGCTGCGGCCCGAATTTGAATTTTAGATGTTGTCGAATTTCAGCATTTTAGGCTGAAGCAGGAGATTGGGAAGTGAATACCGAACAGATTTTGCAGCAGATTAAAGAGATTGTGCAGAACGGATCTCAGGCTGCTTTACATCAGATTGAACGTTTTATTGCCTGGTTAAACCAGTTGGTCGCCGATCTGGCCGGTTGGCTGGCCGGATTGGGGGTGCCGGAAGAGTATCGTCAGATTGCGGCGTTGGGAATCGTCTATCTCTGCGTGACCCTGGTTGTGCTGCTTGGAATTCTGCTGCTGCTGTCGCTGTTACGGCGGCCGAAAAAAGAACCGAAAGGGGTTGCCGAAGCCGAAGCCGAAGCCGAAGCCGAAGCCGAAGCCGAAGCCGAAGCCGAAGCCGAAGCCGAAGCCGAAGCCGAAGCCGAAGCCGAAGCCGAAGCCGAAGCCGAAGCCGAAGCCGAAGCCTGAAGTCGAAGCTGAAGTCGAAGCTGAAGTCGAAGCTGAAGTCGAAGCTGAAGTCGAAGCTGAAGTCGAAGCTGAAATTACGCCGGAACCGACCCTCAGCCTGTTCGAGAGGCTCAAGCGTGGGCTAGCAAAGACCCAGTTGTCGCTGGTCGGTCGGATCGACAGTTTGCTACGCGGCAGCTCCGCCATAGATGACAGTCTGATTGAGGAACTTGAAGAGATCCTGATTACCGCCGATCTCGGCATGCAGACCACTCAAAATCTAATCGGCAAGCTGGAAACAGGTCATGCAAAGGGAGATTTGCAATCCCCGACCCAGGTTCGGCAACTGTTGATGGTTGAACTGCAGAAGATCTTGCAGATCGAAAGCAAGCCGCTTGATTTCGATAGCCAATCGCCTTTTGTAATCATGGTCGTTGGTGTTAACGGGGTTGGTAAGACAACCACTATCGGCAAGTTGGCCAACCAGTTGGCCAAAGCTGGGAAAAAGGTGATCCTTGGAGCTGGTGATACCTTCCGCGCCGCAGCCGCAGAGCAGCTGGAAATCTGGGGCGAGAGGGCCGGCGTTGATGTGATCCGCCATGCCGAAGGCGCCGACCCCGGCGCAGTTGCTTTCGATGCTGCTAAAGCGGCGGTAGCGCGAAAGGCAGATGTCTTGATCCTTGACACCGCCGGTCGTTTGCATACGAAAGTCAACCTGATGGAGGAGCTCAAGAAGGTCCGCCGGGTGATTGATCGGGAGATTCCAGGTGCGCCGCATGAAACGATGCTGGTTCTCGATGCGACCACCGGCCAGAATGCGCTGACCCAGGCCAAGCTGTTTAACGAGGCGGTTCAGTTGGACGGTATCGCCTTGACCAAACTGGATGGGACGGCAAAAGGTGGTATAGTCATTGCCATCGCGGCGGAGTTAACGTTGCCGGTACGTTTTGTAGGTATCGGAGAAGGGGTTGAGGATTTGCGTCCCTTTGATCCGGAGATGTTTGTTTCGGCTCTGTTTGAGGAATAGTTGCACGATTTCTTAAAGGTTGTCTTATGGCGGATGAACTGTTGAGGAGATTGGATGCTGCGGTCGGTAAGTTGCTCGACCAGAACCACCAGTTGAAGCAGGAGTGTCATCAACTCAGGCAGGAAAAAGTGGCCTGGCAACAGGAAAAGACAGAGCTTCTGGAAGAAGTCGGCCAAGCACTGAAACGTCTTGATGGCTTGGAGTTGGAGGATATATGAGTCAGACAATTCAGGTGCAGATTCTGGGGCGCGATTATTCCCTGCGCAGTCATCAATCTGAGCAGCAGGTACAGAGGGTCGCCAATTTCGTTTGCCAGATGTTGGAAGAGACCGCTGCTGGCCGGACGGTCGATACGCGTGATCTGACGGTTCTGACCTTGTTGAATCTGGCCGGCAAATATCTGCAACTTGTTGATGGGCAGGTGCAACAAAAACAGAACGATTCACGAATACGCGAGTTGGTTGAACAGTTGGAACGTTCTGTTTCTGGTTGCTAAAAGTATTAGCCCGAGTATATTATGAATAAATACGTCTGTATTCGACGTTAGAAAATAACCCTGATATCCAGGGCTTTTAGATAGATTGGTACGGCATTTTCGAATTGATACAGGCGCTTTGTGCGCTGTTTTAGCTCCCGACTACGGGAACCACAAAGATATAAGCCAGATGAGGGTGACTTCAATAAGGTCTTTGTTTTTTAAGGGTTTATAGGATTTTTCTGCCCGGTAAGCCGTAGTGGTTCCAGATAGATGGCATTGCTTCAACCTGTTGCGGGACGCAGGTTTAATTTACAATTCGTTTTAGTGTCTGCCCATTCAGCTTCTTCCTGCCCTGGAGGCTTGCGGTTCGCCGGAGTTCTCCGCCATGCAAAAACATTTAACGCGACAGCAGCAGCTGCATCTTCGCAAGCAGTTGGACGAGGCAACCTGTCACGAACTGAGTTTGCGGATTCAGCAGCGTTTGGTCGCTGCAGAATGTTTTTGTTCTGCTGAAACTCTGGCGCTCTACAGCCCGATCAACAACGAAGTCCATACCGATAACCTTTTAGCGATTGCTAGGTCGCAAGGGAAAAAGGTCTGCTATCCGCGGGTGGCTGGTGACGGCTTGCAGTTTGTCGCCATTGAGTCACTTGCCGAATTACAGCCCGGAGCGTTCGGAGTAGCTGAGCCGATTGGCGATCAGCAACTGGATGCTCAGATGATCGATTTGCTGGTCGTGCCGGGGGTGGCATTCGATCAGGACGGGTTCCGTCTCGGCTATGGCAAAGGTTTCTATGACCGCGAGCTGTCGCGGATGGCGCAGTCGACGGTAAGTGTCGGACTCTGTTACGAATTTCAGCTCTGTGACTCTCTGCCGATAGAAGAGCATGATCAGCAGCTCGATTATGTGGTCACCGAAACGCAGCTTATCCCCTGTCGCAAAGATACGGCAGGTTAACCATAAACTCTGCAAAGGGAGGTTTGGCCGTGCAGATGGATATTTTATTGATCGTTATGGTTCTGATCGCTTTGGCGATCGGGGTTTTTCTCGGCATGATACTGAAGCACAAGCTATCTGAGTCGACGGTTGCTAACGCCAAGGTTGCTGCCGAACAGATTATTGCAGATGCTCGCAAAGAATCTGAAACGGTTCTCAAAGAGGCGACAATTCAGGCCAAGGATGTTGTTCTGCAGGCCAAGGATGATTGGGAGAAGGAGGCGCGTGAACTGAGACGGGAGATCCAGGGGCAGGAGAATCGACTCCAGCAGAAGGAGGAAAACTTGGATCGTAAGCTCGATCAGCTCGATCAGCGCAGCAACGAGCTCAATAAAAAGGAAAACCAGCTGCAGCAGCAGAATGATCAGCTGAACAAGAAGACTGCCGAGATCGACCAGTTGCTTGCAGATCAACATGCCCAGCTGGAGAAAATTTCCGGAATGAGTGGCGAGCAGGCCAAGCAGCAGTTGCTCGATTCGATGCTGAGCGAGGCAAAACATGATGCCGCGAAGAGCATCAAGCAAATCGAGGATGAAGCCCGGGAGATTGCGGATCGTAAGGCCAAAATGATAATGGCGCTGGCGATTCAGCGTTATGCTGGTGATTTTGTTGCGGAAAAAACCGTAAGCGTTGTTCCGTTGCCGTCGGATGAGATGAAGGGGCGGATTATCGGTCGAGAGGGGCGGAACATCCGTGCCATTGAAGCAGCGACCGGCATCGATCTGATTATCGACGATACTCCGGAAGCGGTGGTGATTTCCGGTTTCAATCCTGTGCGTCGCGAGATTGCCAGAATTGCGCTCGAGCGCTTGATCGCTGATGGTCGGATTCACCCGGCCCGGATCGAGGAACTGGTTGAAAAGGCTGGTGAAGAGGTCGATGAAGCGATCCGTGAAGCTGGCGAGCAGGCGACCTTCGATGTTGGCGTCCACGGCATTCATCCGGAAATCATCAAGCTGCTCGGCATGCTCAGGTACCGCACCTCTTACGGGCAGAATGTATTGGTTCATTCGATCGAAGTCGCCTTTCTCTGTGGTATGATGGCCTCCGAGTTGGGAATCAACGTCAAGCAGGCCAAGCGTGCTGGTCTGCTGCACGATATCGGCAAGGCGGTCAGTCACGAACTGGAAGGTTCGCATGCAGTTAACGGAGGGGACCTAGCACGCAAGTATGGCGAGTCGGCGAAGATCGTTCATGCCATTTCCGCGCACCACGAAGATGAAAAGCCAGATACAGTGCTGGCGATTCTGGTCCAGGCAGCGGATGCCTTGTCTGGAGCTCGCCCTGGTGCGCGGCGTGAAACGCTTGAGACTTATGTTAAGCGGTTGCGCGATCTGGAGCAGATCGGTACTTCCTTCGGCGGCGTTACCGGCTGTTTTGCCATTCAGGCCGGCCGTGAGATTCGCGTGATGGTTGCCAGCGAAGAGATCTCTGACGAACAGTCACACGTACTTGCCAAGGATATCGCGCATAAGATAGAGCAGGAAATGACCTACCCCGGGCAGATTCGGGTCAATGTTATTCGCGAGACCCGCGCTGTCGAATACGCGAAGTAGATCGCGATAAAAAACAATCTGTTTACCCTGTGCAGGACTCATGCTACCTTCTCCCTTCATTGCAGAAGGTAGCATGAGTCCTGCTTTTTATTGGGAGTGTGCAGCGTGAAGCTGTTGTTTATAGGTGATATCGTCGGTCGGGCTGGCCGTAAAATTCTGACAGAGCATCTTGATCGTTTAATCGACAAGCAAATGGTCGATCTGGTAGTAGCCAATGGTGAGAATGCGGCAGCTGGGTTCGGTTTAACCACATCGGTGTTGCGCGAACTGTTTGATGCCGGGGTCGATGTGGTGACCAGCGGCAATCACATCTGGGACAAGAAGGAAATCAATGAGGCACTGGAGCGAGAAGCCCGTTTGCTGCGTCCGGCCAATTATCCGCCGGGTATGCCGGGTCGAGGTTCCGGAGTTTATGAGACGGCAGCCGGGATTAAGGTAGGCGTGTTGAACCTTGAGGGGCGGGTGTTTATGAAAAATCTCGACTGCCCATTCCGTGCTGCTGATGGGCTTGTTGCCGAGTTGCGCAAAGAGACACCGATTGTCTTTGTTGATTTTCATGCCGAGGCGACTAGTGAGAAACAGGCAATGGGGTATTTTCTTTCCGGCAAGGTGTCGGCAGTTGTTGGTACCCATACGCATGTGCAGACGGCAGATGAAAGAATCTTGGGCGGGCATACCGGATATCTCACCGATGCCGGGATGACCGGCAGTCAGGATGCTATTATTGGCAACCAGAAAGAGCCAGCAATGGAGAGGTTTCTGACCCAGTTGCCGGTGCGTCTGGAGGCTGCAAAAAAAGATCCGCTCCTTTGCGGGGTGTTGTTGAGTCTTAACGAAGAGACGGGTTGCTGTGAGGCGATAGAACGCATTCAGGTAGGTCCGTAAGATCTTCATCCATTGAAAATATAAGAGTTGAAAATGAACTTTGTCGAAGAATTGACTTGGCGCGGCATGATCCACGACATCATGCCCGGAACGGAAGAACAACTGCAGAAAGAGATGACCGCAGCCTACGTTGGCATCGATCCGACCGCAGATTCGCTGCATATCGGACATTTGGTCAGCGTGATGATGCTCAAGCATTTTCAGCTCGCCGGGCACAAGCCGATCGCGCTGGTTGGCGGGGCGACCGGGATGATCGGTGACCCGTCGGGGAAATCGGCGGAACGGAATCTGCTCGACGAACTGACCCTGCGGCATAACGAGGAGTGTTTAAAGCAGCAGTTGGCGAAGTTTCTTGATTTTGGGTCGAATGCGGCCAACGCTGCCGAGTTGGTTAACAATTACGACTGGATGAAGGATTTTACCTTCCTTGAGTTTATTCGAGACATCGGTAAGCATATTACAGTCAACTACATGATGGCCAAGGACAGCGTCAAGAAGCGCCTCGGTGAAGAATCGAAAACCGGACTGTCTTTCACTGAATTTACCTACCAGCTCGTTCAGGGAACCGACTTTTTGCATCTCTATCGTGAGAAGAACTGCAAGCTGCAAATGGGCGGCTCAGATCAGTGGGGAAATATCACGACCGGCACGGAACTTATCCGCCGAAAAGAAAGTGGTGAGGCTTTTGCCCTGACTTGCCCGCTAATCACTAAGGCCGATGGCGGCAAATTCGGCAAGACGGAAAGCGGCAACGTGTGGCTCGATCCGAAATTGACCACGCCGTATAAGTTCTATCAGTTCTGGCTCAACGTCTCTGATGCAGATGCCGAGAAGTACATTAAAATCTTCACCCTCTTAACGAAAGAAGAGGTGGCGGTTTTAGTCAAGGAACAGGAAGCCGCTCCTCATCTGCGACCAATGCAGAAGCGCTTGGCCAAAGAGGTAACCTGTATGGTCCATGGCGAGGGGGAATACGACAGGGCTGTGGAAGCCTCGCAGATTCTGTTTGGCAAGGGTACGACCGAGAGCTTGGCAAGGCTGGATAAAGAGACCTTCCTTTCGGTGTTCGAAGGGGTGCCGACCTATGAAATAGCCAGCTCCAAGTTCAATGCTGGCGTACCTGTTGTGGAACTGCTTGCCACTGAAACGGACATTTTCCCTTCCAAAGGGGAATTGCGTCGTACGATAAAAGGAAACGGACTTAGCCTGAACAGGGCCAAATTGACTGATTCGGAGTACTTGGTGACGGGGGCGGATCTGATTAACGGCTCCTATATATTGGTGCAAAAAGGCAAGAAAAGCTATTCTATCATTGAGGCAGTGTGATTTAATCCGGTTTTTGGCTGCTTGACAGATGCGGAAAAGTTCGATAAATTGAACACTTGCCGTAAAGTTTTCTGTAGGGCGAAAAAAGCTGAAAAAAAGTATTGACGGTGAGGGCAGAGATTGTATATAACTGCGCTCCGTTG
>NZ_QKAP01000049.1 GCF_003247215.1 Malonomonas rubra
CCTAATCGCCATGAAGTTGACTCCCGACATCAGAATGTCGAGCAGTGAATCGATCGCGGAAGCCATGACCGCCATCGAGCCGCTGGTGGTGGCGATAATAAGTTTGATAACGGCCAGAGAAAAAGCACCGGTTATTGAAAATGTTGCTGCGCGGATTTTCGGATTGTCGGATAACATCGCTGATGTGCCTTGTATTAAAGTGGGCAGGCTCGGTCCCAGTCGGTATAACCATTACCGCTGATGGCGTGAAAATCTTCGATTCGTTGCTGAAAAAAATCGGTTTGTTGACAGGTTTCGACAATTTCGTCGGCGGTTTCAGGTTGTACCAGATTGTTGTCTGCGCAGTAGCGATAGAAACTCGCCGTGCCTTGTAGCATAACACCTAGTTCTTCCATGTTGGGCTCGAGGTTGCTGATGATATACCAGTTGCCGGCAAATTGTTTGATCTGAGCCGCGGTTGCATCGAAGATGTTCTGCCGCCGTTTTCCGATCATGAATTCACGTAAAAAATAATCGGCGCCGGCTGCTTGAGATCCTGCATTGAGCGGGTCGAACTGTAACTGTCGCAGCAGGTGCTGGTGGAATTTTTTCAGTAGTGCCGAGCAGAGCCTGTCCACCCGGATTTCGCTGTCAAGGTCATCGATACGGTAGTTCGATTTGTTGTGCAGGGTCTTCAGCTCAATCTGTTCGTCAGAAATGTTCATCAGATATTTTTCCTTAATTTGGGGCTGTGCTGGGGGAAACTCAGGATATTTAGCACCCCGCTCGCTAAGGGTCAAGTAAGACACTGAAAAAGGGGATCCTTTGTTTACTTCCGGCGGGTGCTTTGTTAGGATATTGCGTTTTGAATATCAGTACTTGTTTGTTAACCAACAGGTGTTATTTGCCTGTAATAATAGGAAGATAGGATGTCTGTAGCAACTCCCCTGATGCGCCAGTATCTGGAGATCAAAGCCGATTATCAGGATGCGGTCCTTTTTTTTCGACTGGGTGATTTTTACGAAATGTTCATGGAGGATGCCCTCCTTGCCTCGCGTGTTCTTGGGATTACCCTGACGTCGCGCAACAAAGGTGACGAGGATGCCGTTCCGCTCTGTGGAATTCCGTTTCACAGCAGTCAGGGATACATCGCTAAGCTGGTCGCCAACGGCCATAAAGTGGCAATTTGCGAACAGGTAGAAGATCCGAAAAAGACCAAGGGAATCGTCAAGCGGGAAGTGGTCCGAGTGGTGACGCCCGGCTTGGTGACCGATACCGATACCCTTGATCCGAAAGAAAATAATTATCTGCTTGCCGTAGCTGCTGACGGGGATACCTATGGCATTGCCCATGTGGATATCACCACGGGTGAATTCCGCGTCACTGAGGTTGCCGGACTCGGACAGGTCGAAAGTGAACTCGGCTCTTTGCGGCCTCGGGAGATTTTGTTCTCAGATTCCGGGGCGGGAAGGCAATTGCAGCAGAGTTTGGCCGCGGTTGTAGATGGCATGATGGTGAACCTGCTTCCCGATTGGGTGTTCGAAGCCGATTATGCCAGCGATTTGCTTTGTACATTTTTCAGGGTCTCCGGTTTGCAGTCATTCGGTTGCCAAGAGTTGCCGATTGCGCAGCAGGCTGCATCGGCCACACTCTATTATCTGCAGCAGACGCAGAAAGATGAACTGCGACATATCCGGCCGCTGCAGACCTATCATACCCGCCACTTCATGGTTCTGGATGACGCTACTCGGCGCAACCTTGAACTGACCGCAACTCTGCAGGAGGGTAAAAAAAGAGGCTCTCTGCTTGGTGTTCTTGACCGGACGGTTACAGCGATGGGTGGGCGCACCCTTCGGCACTGGATTCATTATCCGTTGATCGATCAAGCACAGATCCAGCAAAGACAAAACGCGGTCGCTGAATTGGTGGATGAAAGTCTGGTGAGGATCGAGATCCTCGAGGCGCTTGATGGCGTCTACGATCTTGAACGACTAAACAGCAAAATCGCTATGGCCAGCGCCAATGCCAAAGATCTTGCCTCGCTGCGGACTTCACTCAGTCGGCTGCCGCAGATCAATGAACTGTTGGAACGGTTTACTGGTAGCTATCTTGAAGTTTTACGTAATCAGCTCGACTTGATGCCGGATGTTCTGGAGTTGCTCGAAAAGTCGATCGTCGATGATCCGCCCTTTGTGTTGCGAGATGGGGGGATTATTCGCGATGGCTACATCGATGAGCTCGACGAATTAAGAACCATCAGCCGTGAAGGGAAGGGGTGGATTGCGCGTTTAGAACAGGAAGAGCGGGAACGGACCGATATCTCCAATCTGAAGGTGAAGTACAATAAGGTTTTCGGCTATTTCATCGAAATCACCAACCGCAATCTCGACCGGATCCCTGAGGATTATCAGCGCAAGCAGACGCTCTCTAATGCAGAACGCTTTATAACCCCCAAGCTGAAAGAGTATGAGTCCAAAGTCCTGGGGGCTGAAGAACGTTTGGTCGAGTTGGAATACAACCTGTTCCAGGAGGTGCGGCTGAAAGTCGCGGCAGAAGGGCGGCGTATTCAACAGACCGCTGACGCTTTGGCTTCACTCGACGCATTGGTCGCTTTGGCGGATCTGGCCCATGATCGTAACTACGTGCGACCGACCATCGATGATTCGGGGATTATCAACATCGAAGCGGGGCGGCATCCGGTGGTTGAGGGGATGCCATTGAAGGAAGCCTTTGTGCCGAATGATGTTCAGCTTGACAACGAGCAGAATCAGTTGCTGATCATCACCGGGCCGAACATGGCCGGCAAGTCGACTTTCATGCGGCAGGTTGCCCTGATCACCCTGATGGCTCAGATCGGCAGCTTCGTTCCGGCAGAAAAAGCTAGGATTGGGGTGGTCGACCGCATCTTTACTCGTGTTGGGGCAAGTGATAATCTGGCAAAAGGTGAGTCAACGTTCATGGTTGAAATGAACGAAACCGCGAATATCCTGCGCCATGCGACAGAGCGAAGTCTGGTAATCCTCGATGAGATCGGTCGCGGCACCTCGACTTTTGACGGAGTCAGTATTGCCTGGGCGGTCGCCGAGTATTTGCATGACAACCCGGGGGTGGCTGCGAAGACCCTGTTCGCGACCCATTACCACGAGTTGACCGATTTGGCCCTGACCCGGGAGCGGGTGCAGAATTACAATATCGCAGTGAAGGAGTGGAACGATCAGATCATCTTCCTGCGCAAGATAGTGGCCGGTGGCGCCAGTCGCTCCTACGGGATTCAGGTTGGTCGTTTGGCCGGGTTGCCGGAACAGGTGATTCTGCGGGCGAAAGAGATCCTGCGCAATTTCGAGGCGGGAGAATTCGTTCGGTCCGGCGAACCACGTTTGGGGGAAAGCAGCAGTCATCCACCCAAACAGCCCGCTTCGCAGCTGTCTCTTTTTAATTGCGACCCGGACAGCGCACTTCGGTCTAAACTGGAAGCGGTCGATTTGAGCAGTATTACTCCACTCGAGGCGATGAACTTTTTAAACGAACTTAAAGAATTGCTCTGATGATTTTGTTTCGGTTTTATTTGATTTTGCTCCTGTTGACGATGATGTTTGGCTATGCGCCGAACGTAGCAGCAGAAAACTATACTTCTCTGCTGAGTGATTATCGGCACCTGATGACATCATCCCAGCTGCAGCGACAGCGGGTAAACTGGGAAAAAATCATTCGCCGCCTTGATCGTTTTGTTAAAAACAATCGGCTTGATGAAGAAGCAGCCAAGGCGATGTTTTTGCGAGCTCGCACTTGGGATGGTTTGTCGCGTGCATCAGGCGGGAATGAGGATGCGCGTGAGGCAATCAGTCAGTATCTTGAGATGGTCGATCGTTTTCCGGGGCACAACTTGGCCGATGATGCTCTCTATGCGGCCGGACAGATCGCGGAAGACCGTTTGCATGATCAGACTTCAGCATATCGTTACTATCGCTGGTTGATAGATCAGATGCCGCAGGGGGATATGTACGAAGCGGCTAAAAAGCGCGTGATTCATCTTCCCGATCCTGTCCCCGAAGTTGCTCCGCCTGTGCGCGAAACAGCATATTCTGCCGCAGCAGATTCGCCCCGTCTGGAAAAGATCCGTTATTGGAGTGGTCCGGAATATACCCGCGTGGTTTTCGATATGAGCGCTCCGGTTACCGCTCAGCCGCATCTGCTGAGAGGGGAAAACCCACGGCTGTATTTTGATTTGCTCTATACGGAGATTTCCTCACAGTTGCAGCAGGATATCCCGATCCTCAACGGTCTGATCCAACGGGTGCGGGCCAGTCGCTTTGACGAGCAGCGGATCCGGGTAGTGCTCGACCTCTCTCGTGTGCTTGAGTATAAATTCATAACTCTGGAAAATCCCTATCGGCTGGTTGTCGATCTTCTCGGTAAGCCAAGTTCAACAGCAAAGGCTCTCTCGTCGACAAATGTTGGACAACTCGGAAATGCGGATGATTCGATTGCCGATATCCTCACTAAGGTGCCGACGACCCAGCCAGTTCTCCATGTGCCGCAGCAGAGCAAGGATGTCGGCATCCGTTTGATCGT
Organism: Malonomonas rubra; assembly: GCF_003247215.1. Classification (GTDB taxonomy): domain Bacteria; phylum Desulfobacterota; class Desulfuromonadia; order Desulfuromonadales; family Geopsychrobacteraceae; genus Malonomonas; species Malonomonas rubra_A. The sequence continues at coordinate 4,552 of NZ_QKAP01000049.1, forward strand.
TGTCGATGCTGGTCATGGCGGCAAGGATCCGGGAGCTGTCGGCCCTTCGAAGGTGCGAGAGAAAGATGTCGCACTGAGTATGGCGAGAACTCTGGCCGCTGAGTTGCGCAGACAGATGGGGGTCAAGGTGTTGATGACCCGGTCTGATGACCGCTTTCTCGAGTTGCGCGAGCGAACCGCCTACGCCAATCAGGTCGGCGCTGATTTATTTATATCTCTTCACGCCAACGCCAGCAAGTCGAGGAAAGCCTATGGGCTGGAGACCTATTTTCTTAACCTGGCGAAGAATAATCAGGCTGCAGAAGTTGCTGCGCGGGAAAATGGCACGACGCTGCAGGATGTCAGTAATCTGGAAGCGATCCTGTTTGATCTGATGGCCAACGCAAAGATCAACGAATCGAGCCGTCTGGCGGCGAAAGTCCAGCAGTCGATGGTGTCTGACTTGCGCCCTCATTATAGTCGTATCAAAGATCTTGGCGTTCGGCAGGGACCGTTCCATGTGCTTCTCGGGGCAACGATGCCCTCGGTTTTGGTTGAAACGGCCTTTATCAGTAACAGCCGGGAAGAACAACGGTTAGCGAGTAATTCTTATCAAAAACGGGTTGCCGATGCGATTGTCAAAGGCGTCAAGAACTATGCGGCGACGATAGATCAGGTAGCAAAAAGATGACCAAAGCCACTGGCAAGGCAGTAGATAAATCTTTGTCGGCCGAGCAATTGCTCGCCGGAGACAGTTATGACAATCGCCGCCAGGTGACTCTTGAAGCGACGCGCGAATTTATCCAGGGCCAGCTTGAGCAGATTAAGCAGAAGTGCATCGGCGGTGCCTCCGGCAGAGCTGTTGTACAGGAAATAACCACCGCCTTTGACCAGCTAAATGACATCCTCTTTCAGGTGGTTAGTTTCGATCTCGACCCTGATGATGTTGCTCAGTGCGCGCTTTTTGCACTGGGGGGGTATGGTCGTGAAGAAATGAACCCCAAGTCGGATCTCGACCTGATGTTCTTTTATGAGCCAGCTGGCGCTGAGGCGGCCAAGGTCATTTCAGACCGGATGCTCTATCTGTTGTGGGACCTTGGCTTGGATGTTGGGTACAGTGTTCGTTCGGTCAAGGATTGTATTGACAACTGCAACGATACGACGGTTCGCACCGCCCTGCTAGATGCCCGTTTCCTTTGTGGCAACCCCGACCTTTTCGAACTGTTTAAACACAAGGTCGGTAGCTATGTATTGAATCACGACTCACAGAAATTCATCCGCTCGAAGCTGATGGAGTATCACGACAGACGCAAAAAATACGGGGCTTCGGTCTATCTTCTCGAGCCTAATTTAAAAGAAGGCGAAGGGGGGTTGCGTGATCTGCATTCCTGTTTGTGGATTGCGCGAATTAAGTTCAAGGCTGGCAGTTTGCAAGAACTGGTGATGAAGGGTGTTATCAACGAGCAGCAGGCGGAGGATTTCAGGAGCGCGTTGGATCACCTTTGGCGGATTCGTAATTACATGCATTTTATGGGTCAGCGCAAAAGCGACCAGATAACGTTTGAGCTGCAACAACAGATCGCATCCGCTTTGGGCTACAAGGACTCCCGCAAAGGCTCCGCTGTTGAGCTGTTCATGCAGGACTACTATAAGCACGCTGCTCATGTTGAGCATCTGGCCAGTGGCTTGGTTGCCGAAATTACCCAGCGCGACAAGGTTCAGAAAAGTATTCTCGGTTTCTTTGTACGTAGAAATTTGGAGGATGATTTTACTGTCGGGCATGGAGAGCTTGGCTGCCGTGATGAGGAGATCTTCACCAAAAACCCGGCTTTGATCATGAAGGCTTTTGAGCTGGCCCAGAAACATGGGGTGAGGCTGAGCCTGAAACTCAAAGGTTTGATCCGTGAAAGCCTGCCTCTGGTCAACGACAAGGTGCGTCGCTCCCGTGAGATGAATGAATCTTTCATGGCGATTCTCCGCCATCCGAAAGGGGTCGGGAACGTTTTGCGCAAGATGCATCACCTGCATGTGCTGAATGCTTTTATCCCCGAATTCAAAAATATTTTCTGTAAGGTTCAGTTCGACCTTTACCATATCTATACAGTTGATATTCATTCGCTGTTCGCGGTTGAAGAGATGGGTAAGTTGTGGGACGGGGAATATGCAGAAAGCTATCCGCTGCTGACCGACGTTGCTAACAATATCGAAAAACGCGAGTTGTTGCTGTTGTCGATTTTATTCCACGATATCGGCAAGGGGAGTGGGAAGGATCACAGCACCCAGGGCGCTTCGATGATCCCCACCATCGCCCGTCGACTAGGCCTTAAGCGAGAGGACAACCGCCGATTGCAGTTTCTAGTTCAGCATCATCTGAAGATGGCGCACATCTCTCAGCGACGAGACTTGCATGACATGAAGCTGATTTCGCAGTTCGCCGAACTGATGGGAATGAGTGAAAATCTGCGGATGCTGTACCTGCTGACATTTGCCGATCTGCGAGCTGTCGGCCCGGATGTCTGGTCAGAGTGGAAAGGCCAGTTGCTGCAGGAACTCTATGAGAAAACTTTCGACGTTCTGGAGAAAAAGGACTTCTTCCAGGAAATGCGCTCCGAGAAAGCCCGCAATCGCAAGCGGAAAATCCGCGAAGCCTTGGCTGGGGAGTTTCCGGAAGGACAGATTAACCGTGCCCTTAACAGTTTGTCGACCCGCTATCTGATGAGTTACCGTTCGCATCAGATTATCCCACACTTGCGGCTCGCTCTTGGGCGTGGCGATAAGCCGCTGGCATTGCAGGTCGAGCAGAATACGGAGGCTGGTTACACAGAAGTTACTCTGGCAACCATCGATTTCCCAGGTCTGTTTTCCTTGATTACCGGGGTCATGGCCGGACATTCTATCAATATCCTGGGGGCGCAGATTCATACTCGCAAGACCGGCGCAGTACTGGATGTTTTACAGGTGACCAGTGCTATCGGCGACGTGGTCGATAATCCGGCAAAATGGAAGAGGGTGGAAAGGGATCTTATCTCTGCGATCGAAGGGCGTATTCACGTTGAGGATCTTGTCGAGAAGGCACAGGTCCCTGCTTACATGCATGGGACGAAGGAAAAACCGAGACGGCCGAACCAAGTCGAGTTCGACAATGAGGTTTCGGACCGTTATACGGTCATCGATATATTTGCTCATGATAAGGTCGGACTTTTGTATGACATCACGCGGACACTGAAAGAACTGGGGCTGTATATTGCTGTTTCCAAGATATCGACCAAGGTCGATCAGGCCGCCGACGTTTTTTATGTCAGTGATATTTTTGGGCAGAAGATTGTCGAACCGGAAAAGATAAAACTGATTCGGAAAACCCTGCTGGAACGGATCGATTAATTGATGGACCGTTATCTCGATTTCTTCATCAATTACCTTAAAGTTGAGCGTGGACTTGCCGAAAATACGCTAGTTGCTTATAGCCGAGATTTGCATGTATATATCGATTATCTGATGATCAAGGTGAAAGCCGACAGCTTGGAGTTGGTCCGACAAGCGGATGTCTTGGCCTATCTTGGTGACCTGAAAAAGAATGGGCTGTCACCACGCAGCAGGTCACGGGCTTTGACCGTGTTGCGTATGTTTCACCGGTTTTTGCTTCGCGAAAAATATGTGGCAACCGATCCTACCGCTTTAATTGAGTCGCCACGCTCTTTACGAGCGTTACCGAAATTGCTTTCACAGATTGAAGTTGAGGCTTTACTAGACGCGCCAAGAGGCGAGGGAGAGTTGCCGCTGCGCGATCGGGCGATGTTGGAAACGCTCTATGCAACCGGAATGCGGGTCTCAGAGTTGGTCGGGTTAAAGTTGGGTGATTTGAAACTGGATATCGGTTGTGTCAATGCCTTCGGCAAGGGGAGTAAGCAGCGTCTGATCCCGCTTGGCGAAGTGGCGCTTGAAATTCTTCGCGATTATCTTCAGAATGGACGGCCGAAATTACTCAAGCGACGCGTTTGTGACCAGATCTTTCTGAACCGGCTCGGCCGGCCGATGTCGCGACAGGGGTTTTGGAAGAACCTCAAGCGTTACGCCCGGCAGGCTGGGATCAAGCATGAGGTCTATCCGCATATTCTGCGACATTCGTTTGCAACTCATTTGCTGGAAAACGGAGCAGATTTGCGGGCAGTACAGACAATGCTGGGGCATGCGGATATCTCGACGACGCAGATATATACTCATGTCATTCAGGAACGCTTGAAAAAAATACATCAACAGTATCATCCGCGAGGCTGATCTTTTACAGAGGATAGTATGAAGTACATCGTTTTACTTGGTGATGGAATGTCAGATGAGCCGATTGCTGAGCTGGGTGGGAAAACTCCACTTCAGGCTGCTGCAACGCCAAATATGGATCGGCTGGCCAGAACAGGTTCGATCGGTTTGGCGGCAACAGTGCCAGACGGTTATCATCCCGGTAGCGATGTCGCCAACCTGTCAGTTTTTGGCTATGACCCGGCTGAATGTTACAGTGGCCGGTCACCTCTTGAGGCCGCCAGTATGGGGGTTGAACTCGGTTCTGATGATGTCGCCTTCAGACTCAATTTGGTTTGGCTTGAAGCGCATTACGGAAAACTCTATATGGGAGACTTTTCCGCTGGGCATATCACCACCGAGGAGGCGAAGCAACTGATCGAAACCTTGCAGAAAGAACTCGGTGGCGATGAGTTCAATTTCTATCCGGGTGTTTCCTACCGGCACCTGATGGTCTGGAAGAATGGCCTTGATCAGTTCGAATTTACCCCCCCGCATGACATTACCACCTATAGTATCGAGGATCATTTGCCCAAGGGCGAGGGTTCCGACATTTTGATGAGTTTGACCAATGCCGCACAGATGGTATTGGCACATCATCCGGTCAATTATCAGAGGGCCGAGCGTAATGAATTGCCCGCCAACTCGATCTGGCTTTGGGGGCATGGCCGTAAACCGCAGCTGGAAACCTATCAGCAACGTTTTGGGCTGACCGGTTCGGTGATTTCGGCGGTCGATCTGATTAAGGGAATCGGTATGATCGCGGGGCTGGACATCATTGATGTGCCGGGCGCGACCGGTTATATCGACACCAACTACCGTGGCAAGGGGGAGTATGCCGTGAAGTCTCTCAAAGAGAAGGATTTCATTTATGTGCATGTAGAAGCTCCGGATGAAGCTGCCCATGGTGGCCTGCTGCAGGAGAAGATCAAGGCGATCGAGGATTTTGACCGCGATGTGGTCGGAACCATCATCGAAAGTTTGCCGAACATCGGTGATTGCCGTATTCTGATTACTCCTGATCATCCGACGCCGGTAGCCAAGCGCACCCACACTTCCGACCCGGTTCCTTACGTCCTCTTCGATTCTACGGTCGAGCAACGTTCGTCTGCCGAAGGGTACTCTGAGGAGGAAGCCAAACGTTGTGGAAATATTGTCCCGGGTCATCAGCTGCTGCCGATGTTGCTGAACCACTAGAGGATTTCCGCATGACGGTAGTGAAATTCGCCAAACTTGAGCGACAGGAGAAGGCTCGTTTGTTGTGCAGTTTGGCCGAAGAACAACTTAATGGCGGTAAACGCGTGCTGATAAAGGTTCAGGATGACAATCAGGCCGTTTCGCTTGACCGCTTCATGTGGACTTGGGACCGGGGGGCATTTCTGCCGCATGCTTTTGACAATGGTTCGGTCGACTGTATCGAGGAGCCGATTGTGATTACAGTGGCAGAAGAGAATTCCAATGCGGCGCCTGTATTGATCATGGGACAACCCTGCTCGCTCGATTTTATCCAGCGCTTCGAGCTGGTGATCGACTTTGCCGAAGTTTATGATAAACACTTGGCCGCACTCTCCCGCGATCGCTTCCGTTTGTATCGAGAGCATGGATTCAAACCGCAAATGTATTAACCTGGCGGGCAGCCTTAGCCGTGTTCTGCTCCCCAACGTCCCTGTCCTTGATGAGGAGATTCGCCTTGGCCCTGAGGCTCTGCAAGCATTGGATTGCTGGTGTGGTCGCATCGGGGAAATTTTCACGGTTATCGATCCGCAGTTGAGTGAATACCGGGCTAGGATCGTGGACAAGGATGCTTTTTCGGTGACCGTTTTGCCGTTTTTACAGGTTGCGCCGACCGAAAGTCCGGTACGGATCGAATTGTTCCAGGCTATACCGGAAAAAGAGCGCTTTGAGCTGGTTTTGCAAAAAGCGACCGAAATCGGTGTCTCCCGAATCGTCCCATATCATTCTTCCCGATCAATTACAGTGCAGGAGCGCGATGCTGGGCAGAAAAAGTCCCACCGCTGGCCGGATGTGCTGCTCCGCGCAGCTCGACAATGTCGCCGAGCAGAAATCCCAGAACTCTCCCCGGTTCTGGATTGGGAAGAGGCTCTTGATCAGTGCGTCGAGGCGGAGATGTCGTTGATCTGTTACGAAGGCGAGGGGTGCTGGCCTTTGGCTGAGGTGATTAAGGACTTTCGTGGTCAACGTATCGCCCTGATGGTCGGTCCAGAAGGCGGATTCTGCTTGGCAGAGGTAGAGCAGGCCCGCAGTCGAGGTGTGCTGCCGATCAGTCTCGGGCCACGTATCCTTCGCACCGAGACCGCTGCGATTATAGCAGCCGGTGTGATCCAGTTTACAGCTGGCGATTTGGGGAATTAGGGAGTTATTGCTTGAATACAGAAAACATAAGCGTTGTTCTGGTTGAGCCACAAGGACCGCGCAATATAGGCTCGGTTTGCCGAGCCATGCTCAATTTCGGTCTGGTAGATCTGCGCCTGGTCAACCCACAAACCGACCATTTGTTGCATGAGGCTCGGCAGATGGCTGTCAAGGCTACGACGGTTCTCGAAGCGGCAAAAATTTTCACCAGTCTAGAGGAAGCAATTGCCGACTGTGCCCTGTCAATAGGTACGACCAGGCGTTTCGGGCGTTACCGCGAAGATATGCTCCACCCGGACGAAGCCGCAAGTCTGCTTCTGCCGCTGACTGACGAGGCCAAGGTAGCGGTGGTGTTCGGTCGTGAGGACAAAGGGCTGCATACCGCTGAACTCGATCTTTGCCAACGCTTTGTCACCATCCCGACCAGTGACAAGCTGCCTTCGATGAATCTTGCCCAGGCGGTTGCACTTTGTCTCTACGAAATCAGCAAGGTCCGTGGCGAGATGGCTGGGGCTGCGCATGGTCGCAAACAGTTGGCGGCGAACGATAATCTTGAGCGGATGTACCAGCATATGCGTGAGTCGCTGACCAAGGTGGGTTTTCTTGATCCGCAGAATCCAGATCATATTCTTCGTGCTTTCCGGAGAATTCTTGGTCGAGCCGAGCTGAACGAGCGTGAAGTTCGCATTATGCGTGGTTTGTTCAGTCAGATTGATCTCATTGATGATCAATTATGCAAATTAAAAAAGGAAGCAGGAATTGATGGCTGAAAATATTAAGCCAGTGATATTAAAAAATGGTCTGGTGATTCGGTTTGTAGATCAGAGTAATCGTTATTTTGGCGATTATCATCGGGTTTTCATACTGGTAACCATTTTTCTACCCGACGATTTTGAATTGCCAGTTGGCATGAAGAAGGATCGGGCCTGCTTGGAAAAATCTCTGGAAAAGATGGGTGTTCCTAGCGAAGCGGTAGAAACTGAAAGGCAAGCCTTGATCGATGCTTTTTTACAAACATCGCGATCTTATCTTGAACAAGAAAATTTCCTGCAACATCTATTGGTCAAGCTGGAGAAAGAAAGACCGAAACCGGTTTTCCTTCGTGGACTGTAAGATGCTCCATTATTTACTTGCCATTCCTTACGCGGGGTGGTATGTAATTCTGGTTTCTTGTTGTAGCATCCTTGAAAGTGAGCCCACGGCTCGCTTTTTTTGTTGTTCGAAAGGCGAAAGAAATCGTGGCACAGCTCGTCGAGCAAATTGAACTATTGATTCAGCCGATTCTAGAGGACTTGGGTCTGGAGTTAGTTGATCTTGTGTATCAGCGCGAAAACCGTGGTTGGGTTCTGCGTTTTTTTCTCGATAAAGAAGGCGGTATCACGCTGGATGATTGTGCCGAGGCGAGCCGGGAAATAAGTGCATTGCTAGATATTGAAGATGTTATCGATACGGCCTATAACCTCGAAGTCTCTTCGCCGGGGCTTGATCGTCCTCTGAAGAAACCTCGTGACTTTGAGCGCTTCTCCGGGCAGTTAGTCAAGGTGAAAACTGTGATTGCCATCGACCCTGACGAACGTGGACGTAACCGGAAAACCTTTGCCGGGACTTTGGATGGTTTGGCGGACGGGAAGGTTTTGATCACGCTGAAAGAAAAAAATGCTGGACAGGTCGCGATCCCGTTGGATCAGATCGATACAGCGCATCTGGAATACGAGTTTTAAACGCTGGATTCGTAACTGAGCATCGTACTGGTCGGATGAATTCGACCGTTTACACACTTCAAAAGGGGTAAAACAAGATGGTGGGCAATCTTAATCACATCATCGATCAGGTCGTAAAGGACAAGGGGATCGATCGCGATATTCTGATCGAAGCGCTTGAGTCGGCTGTCCTTTCTGCTGCTAACAAAAAGTTTCGTAATACACGCGACCTCGAAGCTCACTATAATGAGGAGATTGGAGAGGTTGAGGTATTCGAGTTTGTTACTGTCGTCGATGAGGTGGTTGACTCTTATAAAGAGATTGACATTGAAGAAGCGCGTGAGGTAGACCCGGACGTCGAAGTCGGCGACTCCCTCGGGATGATGATGGAGGCTGGCAGCTTCAGTCGTATTGCCGCGCAGACCGCTAAGCAGGTGATCATCCAGAAGGTTCGTGAGGCTGAGCGTGAAGGCGTGTACAATGAGTTCAAGGATCGCGTCGGTGAAGTGGTTAACGGTATCGTGCGTCGTTATGAACGCGGCGATCTAATCGTCGACCTCGGCCGCGCAGAAGCGCTGCTGCCGAATCGTGAACAGGTGCCGCGGGAAAACTATCGTCAGTCAGATCGTGTTAGGGCTTATATTTCAGAAGTTAAGATGTCGGCCAAAGGTCCGCAGATTATCCTTTCGCGTACCCATCCTGGTTTGCTGATATCCCTGTTCAAGTCCGAAGTGCCGGAGATTGCCGAAGGGATTGTTGAAATCAAAAATGCCGTTCGTGAACCTGGTAGTCGGGCTAAGATCGCTGTAGAGTCCCATGATATAGATGTCGACCCGGTTGGAGCCTGTGTTGGTATGCGCGGTTCCAGGGTCCAGAATGTGGTGACCGAATTACGCGGTGAGCGAATCGATATCATCCCCTGGACACCTGATCCGGCTCGTTTCGCCTGTGCAGCTTTGGCACCGGCGGAAGTTTCCCGCGTGTATATCGATGATGAAGCGGAGGCGATGGAAATTATTGTCCCGGATGATCAACTTTCTCTGGCGATCGGCAAGAAAGGGCAAAATGTCCGATTGGCCGCTAAACTGATCAACTGGAAGATCGATATCAAGAGCGAGAGTCGTGCTCAGGAAGAAGAGCAGGAAGAATCGGTGGTCGCTGAAGAGCAGAATGAAGAAACCGATTCGCCTGAGACCGTGGTTGAGGAAGTCGCGGATGCGGTAACTGAAGTTGAGGAACCCGAAGTCACTGACGTTGAAAATGACGAGGATGGCGAACAGCCCGAGAAATAGTGGTAACTAAAGCTGGAAAAGGGCCAAAGCGAACCTGTGTTGCTTGTCGAGAATGTCGCCCGCAGGATCAGTTGGTTCGCTATGTTGTTGCCCCGGACGGAATGTTGATGGTTGATTATCGACACAGATTGCCTGGGCGTGGGGCCTATACCTGTATCGCTGTCGATTGCCTTAAAGCCGCAGTTGAAAAAAAGCAGTTTCAGCGTAGCTTACGAGGGCAATGTAAAATCGTCGATCGCGAATCGTTGATTAAAGAGTTGCATAACGCTCTTGAACAGAAGATTATCAACCTGCTGGGCATGGGGCGCAAGTCAGGTCAGGTGATTTCGGGGAGCAACGCTGTAATGGTTGCTCTGCGTCAAGCTGACAAAATTGGGCTGGTTGTCGTAGCAGAGGACATATCGGCTGCAATTGCAGACAAGATAAAAGACCTGGCAGGTCGTGGTCGAGTCGAATGCAGCCAACTGTTGAGTAAGGATTTGCTCGGACAGATACTGGGTAAGGGTGAGCGGAGTGTCGTTGCCGTGAAGCAAGGCGCTTTGGCAGATGCGATTCTGATTGAAATGCAAAGATATGAGCAGCTTGTAAGGGAGAATTGATGGGCAAGTTAAGGGTATACGAACTGGCAAAAGAACTTGGACTTGAAAACAAGGAATTGATGGCCAAGCTTGCTGATGCCGGGGTAGATGTGGCATCCCACGCCAGTTCTCTCAGTGAAGAAGATATGCAAAAGTTTAATGCACATAGTAATCCGGCGGAAGAGAAGATCGAGGAGTCGAGAATCAAGCCAGGCTTAATTCGGCGGCGTCGGACTGTGGTTCGCAAAGCGGCTGAAGAACCAGTCGAGGAGGCTCCGGCGGAGGAACCCGCCGAAGAAACGGCTGAAGAAACGGCTGAAGAACCGGTTGCGGAGGCTCCGGCGGAGGAACCCGCCGAAGAAGCGGCTGAAGAACCGGTCGCGGAGGCTCCGGTGGAGGAACCCGCCGAAGAAGCGGCTGAAGAACCGGTCGCGGAGGCTCCGGTGGAGGAACCCGCCGAAGAAGCGGCTGAAGAGCCGGTTGCGAAGGCTCCGGTGGAGGAACCCGCCGAAGAAGCGGCTGAAGAGCCGGTCGTGGAGGTTAAGCCGAAGAAGCAAGTTAAAGCGACGGCTGATAAGGCTAAGATCTTGGGCCGAGTTGAACTTCCCCAGACGCAACCTGCTGCAAAGCCTGAGCGTCCTCGAAGCCGTAATGGCGAGCGAGCACCCCGTCCTGCAGCCCGTCCAGAGGTCGCTCCTGCGCGAGGGCGTAAACGTGTCGATGTAGCCCCGGCCGCACCCATAGAACAACCTTTGCCGGAAAAAGAGGGGCGGAATAAGAAACGCAAAAAGGGCCGCAGAAGCGACGTGGACATGGAGGCGGACGGTCGCGTTTCAAGGCGCGGGCGCCGAGTTGAGGTTTTTGAGCCGAGCCGCATGGGGGGCAAAAAGAAGAAAGGTGGTAAACAGGCAAAACCTTTAAAACAAACCGAAGTCACGATTAGTAAAGCGATTAAACGAATCATTCGTATCAGCGACTCGATTACCGTCGGGGAACTTGCTAAGCGGATGGGGGTAAAGGCCAATGAGCTGATTGCAGAATTGATGCGTCAGGGGACCATGGTTACGATCAATCACCCGCTTGATTATGAATCTGCAGCTATCCTCGCATCGGAGTTCAACTACGAAGTTGAGAACGTTGCCTTTGACGAGGAGACGATCCTTGAGGTTGAGGCGAAAAAAGAGGCAGAGGATCATGCTTCTGATCTCGAAATTCGTCCGCCGGTGGTGACAATTATGGGTCACGTCGATCACGGTAAAACCAGTTTGCTCGACGCGATTCGAGAAGCTAATGTTACTGAAGGAGAGGCTGGGGGGATCACACAGCATATCGGTGCTTATGATGTCGAACTTGCTGGACGCAAGATCACCTTCCTCGACACCCCGGGGCACGAAGCCTTTACGGCCATGCGTGCCCGTGGTGCCGGCGTGACCGATATCGTTATACTGGTGGTTGCCGCCGACGACGGTGTCATGCCACAGACCAAGGAAGCGATAAATCACTCCAAGGCAGCCGGGGTGCCGATTATAGTCGCGGTTAACAAGATTGACAAACCAGAGGCGAACCCGGATAGGGTTAAACAGGAACTGACCGAGTTTGAGCTGGTCCCTGAAGAGTGGGGCGGCGATACGATCTTTGTTGAGGTGTCGGCGAAGAAACATACGAATCTTGATACGTTGTTGGAGATGATACTGCTGCAAGCTGAGGTTTTGGAACTGCAGGCCAACCCCAATAAGCGGGCCAAAGGTTCTATTGTCGAGGCTCGTCTCGATAAAGGTCGTGGTCCGGTTGCGACCGTTCTGGTTCAAGACGGTACTCTGAAACAGGGCGATGCAATTGTCGCAGGTCTGCATTTTGGCCGGGTCCGCTCAATGCTTACAGCGACTGGTAAACAGGTCAAGGAGGCTGGTCCATCATTTCCGGTCGAGGTGACCGGTTTAGGCGGCGTGCCGGATGCCGGTGATACCTTCCATGCGGTTGAAAATGAGAAAGCCGCGAAGGAAGTCTCTATGCACCGTCAGCAGAAGCAGCGTGAGATTGACTTGGCGAAGAGTAGTAAGGTCTCGCTCGATCAGTTGTTCGCCAGGATGCAGGAAGGAGTGGTTGAAGAACTGGCTGTCATCATCAAGGCTGACGTTCAGGGTTCAGTTGAGGCAGTTCGCGATGCGCTGGAAAAACTGTCGACCGATTCTTGCCGCCTCAACGTGATACATACTGGCGTTGGCGGTATTTCCGAGAGCGATGTAACTTTGGCGACCGCATCGAACGCGATCGTCCTTGGTTTTAACGTTCGCCCGGAAACTAAGGCGAAAACCTTGGCCGAGGCCGAGCACGTTGATATCCGCCTGTATAGCGTTATTTACGATGCAGTGAATGACATCCGCGATGCCATGGAGGGACTCCTGGCTCCGACGCTGCGCGAGAAAGATCTCGGTCGCGTCGAGGTTCGCGAAACCTTCCATGTTTCTCGAGTTGGCACCATTGCTGGTTGTTATGTGCTCGATGGCAAGATTGTGCGAAACGCACAGGTTCGCCTGGTTCGCGACAACGTCGTTGTTTGGGAGGGCCGCCTCGGTTCACTCAAGCGTTTCAAGGATGACGTTAAGGAAGTGGCCAGCGGTTATGAATGTGGTATCGGACTAGAAAACTACAACGACATCAAGAATGGCGACATTATCGAAGCCTTCGAGATGGAAGAGATCAAGACAACTCTGTAGTATATTCATGAGTGGATCTGAAGATGGTTGTCGGTGTATTGAGGCTTGACATCCGGTTATATGAGATACAGAGTCTGAAACAGAAACGTTCGCAGGTGAACAGGATCTTGGCACGGCTCCGTTCGCGTTACCCACTGTCGGTGGCAGAGGTAGGCTGCCAGGATCTTTTACAGAGAACCATTATAGGGATAAGTATGACGGCCGGCTCCGAGGCACAATTGGAGTCGGTTTTCAATAAGGTCGAAGCTGAACTTTATCAGTCTGGTTTCGCCGAACTGCTCAACTCTGAAGTTGAGTTTTTGCATTACGGAGAAGACTTTTCTTGAGTAGTTATCGTTCAGAGCGTGTTGGTGAGCAGATTCATAAAGAGATTGCTCAGCTGATGATGCATGGGGTCAAAGATCCCCGCGTTGCTTCGGTGACCGTTACCGGAGTTGAAGTTTCGCGCGATCTGAGTGTCGCAAAAGTCTATTTTACGGTCCTTGATGAAGAAAATGAACGTAGAGAAACTGAGCGTGGCCTGAAAAGTGTCACTCCTTTTCTGCGACGCCAGCTCGGGCAGGTGTTGCGAATGAGGTCTGTTCCAGAGATTCGTTTTGTTTTCGATAAGTCGATTGGTTACGGGCAGAAGATTGACAGTTTGTTGCGTCAGGTACAAGATGACTTAAAGGATGAACCGAGCGATGATTCAGAAGATCGTTGAACTGATCCATAGCAGCAAATCCTTCCTTGTGGTGTCTCACGAAAATCCCGATGGTGACGCGATCGGTTCCACCTTGGGTCTGGCCAATGCTTTGCGTGAGATGGGCAAAGTGGTGGTCGCGCTGAATATCGACGGTGTTCCGCAGATTATGAGCTTTCTGCCCGACTGTGAACAACTTGTCACCGAGCTTCCGAGTGGAGCTCAGTTCGATGTCGCTTTTGTCCTTGATTCTGGTGAGTTGAAACGGGCCGGGGTTCCGGTGCAGGAGTGCTGCAACACTCTTGTGAATATCGATCACCATCCACACTCGGCGTTTGGTGATATCTGTTATCTCGATACCAAGGCCAGCGCCACCGCGGTGATGATCGATCGCGTGTTGAATGCCTGTAATTATCAGATGAGCCTAGATGTCGCCAAGTGCCTCTATCTCGGCATTCTTTCCGATACCGGATCGTTTCGTTATTCCAGCGCCAATCCGGAAGCTTTTTCGGTTGCCGGCCGTTTGGTCGAGATGGGGGTCGACCCTTGGGAGATTGCCAGTTGTCTTTATGAAAGCCTCGCTCCTGAACGAATGCGTCTTCTTGGGTTGGTGCTGCCGACTTTGGAGATCTCCGAGTGTGGTCGTTACGCGTCGGTTGCCATGACCGAAGAGATCCTCAAAGAATCGGGTGCTTCAGAGGAACATACCGATGGTTTTGTGAACTATCCACGAGCGGTTCGGGGTGTCGAGGTGGCGCTGTTTTTTCGTCAGGTCTCTCCTGAGGCTTACAAGGTCAGCTTCCGATCGCGTGGAACCATTGATGTCGGTTCGATGGCGCGTGAACTAGGTGGTGGTGGACACCACAACGCAGCAGGGGCTACGGTTGATGGAACCCTTGCTGACGTGCGTATCAAAGTTTCCCGTCTGCTGGATCGTTTTTTGATCTGATATCCAAATCGTGCACGGACTATTGCTGATAGATAAACCTGCCGGAATGAGCTCGCATGATGTCGTTCGGCAGGTGCGGCGGATTTGCCGAACTCGTAAGGTTGGGCATGCTGGCACCCTGGATCCGCTGGCGACCGGTGTTTTGCCGATTGCGGTCAACGATGGTACAAAAATCCTCCAATTCCTGTTTGCTGATAACAAGAGTTACCGGGCGACTTTGAAATTGGGGGAGACTACTGATACCCTCGATGCGGAAGGAATAGTGCTGTCCGAACGCAATGTTCCCGCTTTGACAGCCGAGCAGATCGAGCAAGCCTGTTCCCGGTTTCGTGGGGATATCATGCAGGTGCCTCCGATGTACTCGGCGTTAAAAAAAAACGGGGTGCCACTTTATAGATTGGCCCGTGAAGGGAAAGAGGTTGAGCGAGACGCTCGACCAGTGAATATCAGCAGGATGGAAATTGTTGATATCGATTTGCCGTTTGTGACCATTGAAGTCGAATGTTCCAAAGGTACATACATCCGAACCTTGATTGACGATATCGGTGAGGTATTAGGCTGTGGGGCACACATGACAGCGTTGCGCCGCACGAAAAGTGGTGTTTTCGATATTGTAGATTGTGTGACACTGGATGAGTTGAAGCGGGTTGAAGGTGAATTTTCCGGACTACTGTCGATGGACGCTGCCTTGAGTGAACATCCCGCTGTTTCCGTTTGTGAAGAAGCTGCCGTTGCCTTACGCTACGGCGTTCCACCGACACTTGCGCAGACGAACAGTGAAGCAGGATTTTCCGCAGGTCAACTAGTTCGCTTGCAAGTAGCTGGAAGATTGGCGGCGATGGCGCGCTTTGCTCCACAGCGTACTAAGGAAAAACGTGGAGATTTTGAGTTGATACGGGTTTTTGTTGGCCAATAATTTCATTTAAATAACCTTTACATAGCTGCCTTAACTGTGGTAGATAGCGTAGGTTCAAACGTTTAAAACAAGCCACCGCCACTGGCTTTATTGAAAACTTAAAAGGAGAATGCAGTGCTGGGCACAGAACGCAAACAAGAAATCATCAACGAATTCAAGCGCCATGAAGGCGATACCGGGTCACCGGAAGTGCAAATTGCCCTTCTGTCTGAGCGGATCAGCTATCTGACTGAACACTTCAAAACCCATAAGAAGGATCATCACTCCCGACGTGGGTTGTTGAAAATGGTCGGTCAGCGGCGCCGGTTGCTCGATTACCTGATCAAACAGGACATCGACCGTTACCGGGTGATCATTAAAGCTCTCGGAATCCGCCGCTAAAATTAAAAAGCAGCATGTCGATAGGGCATGCTGCTTTTTGCTTTTCATTTGTCGTAGCTCTGGAGGCTGTCCGGAGAGAATTGCTGTTTGTAAGGAACAGGGATTGTCTCAGGCCAACCTCCAACAGCTAATTTATACAGGCTGATACTCCTCAGATGGCTGAGGAGTGCTAAAGGAGAATCATATGGCCTATCATAAGGTAGAAGTTGAATTCAACGGCAAGCCGTTGACCATTGAAACAGGTAAAGTTGCTCGTCAGGCAGATGGCGCTGTTATCGTCACTTATGGCGAAACCAAGGTGCTTTGTACCGTCGTTTCCGCCAAAACCATGCGTGAGGGGCAGGATTTCTTCCCCCTGACCGTCAACTATGCTGAAAAATTTTACGCTGCTGGTAAAATACCCGGCTCTTTCTTCCGTCGTGAGCGTGGTTCCACCGAGCGTGAGACGCTGATCTGCCGCCTTATCGACCGTCCAATGCGTCCGCTTTTCCCGAAAGGTTACATGTTCGAAACCCAGATCATGCCGTCGGTTATTTCCGCCGATATGATCAATGATCCTGATACGTTGGCGATGGTTGCCGCATCTGCATCCGTTGCTGTCTCTGATATTCCATTCGAGGGTCCAATCGCAGCCGTTCGTGTTTGTCGTGTCGACGGCGAATTTATTGCTAACCCGACCAATGAGCAGATCAAAAAGAGTGACGTCGAGATTGTTATCTCCGGTTCCAAAGATGCCGTGATGATGGTCGAAGGCGAGTCGCACTTCCTTTCTGAGCAGGAAATACTCGATGCGATCTTTTTCGGTCATGAAGCTCTGCAGCCCCTGATTGCTGTTCAGGAAGAGTTGGCCAAACTGGTTGGCAAGGAGAAACGTCCTTTCGAAGTTCATCAAGCGGATGAAGAACTGGTTACTAAAGTCACCGAATTAGCTGAGCCGAAGGTTGTTGAGGCAGTCAAGATTCAGAGCAAACAGGATCGATATGCTGCTCTAGCCGATATCCGCGCAGAAGTTCAGGAGCAACTGGCTGAAACTTACGAAGATCGGGAAGGGGAGATCGCTGCCGCTCTTGGTAAAGTGGAAAAGACAGTTGTTCGTCGTATGGTCACCAAGGATCGTGTCCGTATTGACGGTCGTGATATGAAGACTATCCGCCCGATCAGTTGCGAAGTCGGTGTACTTCCGCGTGCTCATGGTAGCGCTCTGTTTACCCGTGGCGAGACCCAGGCGCTAGTAACCGCAACCCTCGGTACTGGAGTTGATGAGCAGCGGATGGACAATGTGCAGGGGATGGAATTCAAGAAGTTCCTGCTTCACTATAACTTTCCGCCGTTCTGTGTTGGTGAAACCAGTATGCGTCTGTTTCCGGGCCGTCGTGAGATTGGCCATGGTTTCCTCGCTGAACGCAGTGCAGCACAGATCCTGCCGCAGCATGAAGACTTCCCGTACACCATCCGTGTTGTCTCTGATATCCTTGAGTCGAATGGTTCTTCGTCAATGGCATCGGTGTGTGGCGCCTCTATGTCGTTGATGGATGCCGGTGTGCCGGTTTCTGAAGCGATTGCCGGTATCGCTATGGGCTTAATTAAAGAAGGGGAGGATGTTGCAGTTCTCTCGGACATCCTTGGCGATGAGGATCATCTTGGTGATATGGACTTCAAAGTGACCGGCTCAGCGAAAGGTATCACTGCTTTGCAGATGGATATCAAGATTACCGGTGTGACCAAAGAGATTATGGAGCAGGCACTGGAGCAGGCACGTGAGGGGCGTATCCATATCCTCTGCGAGATGGCCAAGGCGATTGACGCACCACGTGCTGAACTTTCTGAGCATGCCCCGCAGATCACCAGCATCAAGGTTAAACCGGATCAGGTTCGCACCGTGATCGGTTCTGGCGGTAAGAATGTTCGTGGTATCATCGATGCGACAGGTTGCGCCATCGACATCGAGGATGACGGTACGATCAAGATTGCTTCTTCCGATGGCGCAGCTGCCAAAGCCGCTATCAAGATGATCCGTGACCTGACCCAGGAAGCTGAAGTTGATAAACTGTACATGGGTAAAGTCAAGAAGATTATGGAGTTCGGAGCTTTTGTCGAAATTTTCCCTGGTACCGACGGACTAGTGCATGTGTCTGAATTGGCCAACGAGAGGGTGCGTAATGTTACTGACGTGCTCAACGAAGGGGATGAAGTACTGGTCAAGTGTATCGGTATCGATCGTCAGGGAAAGATCAAGCTATCTCGCAAGGCTGCTCTTGGTCAGGAACTTCCTGAAGACGAATAATCCGGTGCACCGATGTTGCAGAAGTCGACGTTGAATAACGGCATCCGTGTCGTCACCGAGCGGATGAAAAGTCTTCATTCTGTCACAATCGGTTTTTGGGTACAGAACGGCTCCCGTCACGAAGAGGAAGAGCTGAGTGGAATATCACATTTCATCGAACATATGCTGTTCAAGGGAACCCAAACACGTTCTTCCCTGCAAATAGCCAAAGAGATCGACTCGGTCGGTGGAGTGCTCAACGCCTTCACCGGCCGGGAGTTCAGTTGTTATTACGCCAAAGTTCTCGGCGATAAACTTCCCCAAGCTATATCCTTACTATCCGATCTGGTTCTAAATTCGACCTTCGACCAAACAGAAATCGAAAAGGAACGTCGCGTTATCCTGCAGGAACTGTCGATGGTCGAGGATACTCCCGACGATCAGGTGCATGATCTGTTCTGCAAGTCGATCTGGAATTCGCATCCATTAGGAATGCCGGTGCTCGGTAATCGGGAGACGGTGCAACGGATTGCCCAGGCGGACTTGCTGCAAATGCTTGAAAAGCGTTATTTCGGGCATAATATTCTGATCGCTGCTGCCGGGAATCTTGATCATCATCAGATTGTCGATCAACTGGAACAAGCTTTTTCGGTCGTTGCTGCGGGGCAACCCGATAACAGTTGTACGTTACCTGCTTACCGTCCAGGCTTGAAAATTGAACGGAAGGATCTGGAGCAGACACATTTTTGTCTCGGTTGTAAAGCATTACCGCAAAATCATCCCGATCGATTTGTGCAGCAGCTGTTGAACAGTATCCTCGGCGGCAGCATGAGTTCGCGACTGTTTCAGAGTATTCGTGAAGAGCGTGGACTAGCCTATTCGATCTATAGCTACCTGAATGTGCATTCCGATGCTGGAGCCTTGGTTGTCTATGGAGGCACCAGTCCAAGTTCCCTCTGGGAGACCGTGCAGCTGGCATTGGAGCAATTTGCAAGCTTGAAAAATGATTATATTTGTAGCGAAGAGTTGCACATGGCGCGTGAACAGATGAAAGGGACGTTATTGCTGTCTCTGGAAAGTTCCGATAATCGCATGACGCGCTTGGCAAAGAATGAGATTTTTCTTGGTCATCAGCCTAAAATAGAGGAGATCGTCGCTAATATCGATCGAGTAACGGTTGAATCGTTACAGAAGCTGGCAGCCCAGCTTCTGACTGACGAATCCTTGAATCTGAATGTTATTGGCCCGGTTAGTGATTCGGACTTGTTTCTGAATAAACTAACAATTGCTTAACCCTTATTTGACTCAAATGCTGAAAGTTGAATTCAAAAAACTCCGCCCCGAAGCGCAGATACCGCGCTATATGACCGAACTGGCCGCTGGACTCGATATCCAGGCATTACCCGATGAACGTATCGAACTGTATCCAGGCGAGCGTTGCCTGGTACCGACCGGTTTGGCCGTCGCGCTTCCGTCCGGTTATGAAATCCAGGTACGACCGCGCTCCGGACTGGCAATCAAACATGGCATTGCATTGGTTAATTCTCCAGGAACGATTGATGCCGATTATCGAGGAGAAATCGGGATTATTCTGATTAATCATGGCCAGGATGTTTTTACCATCAATGCAGGGGATCGGATTGCACAGTTGGTGGTCGCACCAGTTTGTCAGGCTCACCTCGTGGAGGTCGAACAGTTGAGTGGGACTGAGCGTGGCTCCGGTGGTTTCGGTCACACCGGACATTCGGGAGACTGATCATGACTGAGAAAGACAACTCGGAAGATCTGCTTAAGTTCCCCTGTCATTATCAGTTCAAAGCCGTCGGTATGGCTGGCGATGATTTCCTTCAGTCGATTGTGGCGGCCGTAGGTAAGCATGTTCCAGTCATTAAAGATGCGGTGCGATCGAAACCGAGTGGGAAAGGAACCTATCAATCGGTTTCGGTCCTGGTAACGCTGCATAGTTATGAACAATTGACCTGTATTTACGAAGAGATGCGTCAAGTAGATGGTTTGAAAATGTTGCTTTAAGTTGCGTATACACGTAAGATTGGCCGTCTGCAAAATGTGATTATTCGGGGAGCGAGGAAGCTACATGATTCTTTCAATTAATCCGGAAAACCCTCATCGTCGGCATATTCACCAAGTGGCTGAAACTCTCCGTCTGGGGGGCGTTATTATCTATCCTACTGACACCACTTACGGAATCGGCTGCGATATTTTTAACCGCAAAGGGGTTAAAAAAATTTTCCAGATAAAACAGCGTGACAGTCGCAAGCCTTTTTCTTTTATCTGTAGTGATCTAGCGGAGATTTCCAATTACGCTCAGGTCAGTAATTTCGCTTTCAAAATCATGAAGCGGCATCTCCCTGGACCTTATACCTTCGTCTTGGAAGCAACAAAAATAGTTCCTGATTCGTTGAGCACCAAGCAGAAGACGGTCGGGGTACGTATTCCTGACAATAAGATCTGTCAGGAGATCGTAAAAGAATTGGGTCATCCTTTGGTAACTACCAGTGCCAACCTTTCTGGAGAAGAAACTCTTCAGGATCCTGTTGAAATTGATGAAACCATGGGGCGTATGGTCGATGTGGTGATCGATGGTGGTATTTCACTGGGGGAAGCTTCTACAGTGATCAGCTTGGTAGATGATCATATTGAAGTTTTACGTGAAGGAAGTGGAGATATCTCCTGGATTGAGCAGGGGTATTAATTATTATGTCGAAAATCTTGGATGTCGTTTTATATGAAAGGATCTGGTCGACAACTGACTGGAAATATGATCGCTATCACGATTTCGATACTGCTCTTGCCAAAATGCTGACGGAAATGAAGGACGAGCTATCGGGTTTCGGGATCGAGTTGCGAGTGATCAATGATGGGTTGAAAACGGAAATTAAAGGATATGGCGATCTGCTTAATAGTATGCGAATCAGCTTTTCTTCTGCCGGAGTCGCCAGCTATTGTCTCGGTCACATTATCTGTCAGAGCAAGAACCTCGATATCTTGGAGGATCTGCGTCGCGGCATAAACAGGGTTGCCTTTGCCCCGGAAACGGTCGAGCCTGCCGGGAGCGACAAGGTGATTTGTCATAACTGCGGTTGTGGCTGCTGAGCTCGAAACTGATAGACGGAAATAAGTCTTGCGGAGATTATCTGCAGGACTTATTTGTAAAAAAATTTGTAAAATCAGGTGAAGTTGAGTTTTCGCTCCAAATCCATCGACGAAGAAACCCGTTTTGCCTCCTTCATGGTAATAATCCCTTTTTTGCACAGTTGTATCAGATGCTGGTCCATCGATTGCGTCTGGTACTGTCCGGTACCTTTTTCAATATGTCCTTCGATCTCATCAAGGTTCCCCTCACGGATGCAGGCCTGAATCGTCGTGGTAGAGCGCATCACTTCTACGACAGGGAGCAAATATTCACCGCTTTTGTCTTCAACCAGTCGCAGTGAAATGGTTGCTACCAGAATGTCAGCAAGCCTCTGACGGATGATTTCCTGCGCGTCAGGAGGAAAGTGGCCGACAAGCCGATTAATCGTTGATGTCGCACTTTGTGTGTGCAGTGTGGAAAACACAAGGTGTCCTGTCTCCGATGCTTTTATGCAGGCGTCTATGGTTTCGAGATCCCGCATCTCCCCGACCATGATGACGTCAGGATCCATCCGTAAGGATGCTTTTAGGGCTGAACTGAAATTATCGGTGTCGATTCCGACCTCACGTTGGATGACACAGCTTTTCTTCGAGATGAAGAGAAATTCGATCGGGTCTTCGATGGTGATAATGTTGTAGGCATACTTTTCGTTCAGATAGTTGATCATCGATGCCAAGGTGGTTGATTTGCCGTTTCCGGTTGGACCGGTGACCAGAACCAAGCCGTTAGGCGCTTTGACGATTTCAGAGAGGACCGCAGGAAGTTTCAGATCTTGAAAAGCGCCAATTTCAGGCGGGATGACGCGCATGACAATACCGAAATTACCACGTTGGCGGAACAGGCTGACCCGGAAGCGTCCGCTATTTTCCAGGGCATAAGAAGCATCGAACTCCTTGAAATCCACTGGTAGCTCACGTTGGTTCTGCGCCATGATGGTAGAAGCGATAAATTCCGTATCTTCCGGTTTTAAGTTTGGTAGCTTGGATCGAAGCAACTGACCATGTGCGCGAAAAAATGGCGGGTTGTCAACTTCAAAATGAATATCGGAGACCCGTTTGGCAAAGGCGATTTCTAGAATTTGATTCAGAGTTTTGCTGTCCATAAAAGCACCTTACTTTTTTTCTTGAGGCTTGGTGGATTTTGCAAGCTGTCTGCGGAACAGAGCATTTTCCAATGCAATACCGGCTTGAGCAGCAAAAAAACTGATAAACGCTACCGGAGCCTGTCTTGCTGGGATATTGCCGAAATCCGCATAAGTTAAGGTAATTGTTCGGCCGTTGCATTGCAGCGGCACTAATAGCACCGTTGGTTCTTTTGGTCTACCTATCTCAAGATACAGGTGGTGTTCGAGCAAAGAATCTTTGAGCGTCCCGAAAAACGGTTTGCCATCAGAGATAACTTGCCGGAGGGCAGAATCATCAGCGATGTCAAAGCGGAATTTTTTTGCAGGACAAACCCCCTGAAATCTGTCGGCGAAGATACCGATACTTCGTTCGGCGACCAAAGTCTGTTTGTCGATAATTAGGGTTAAACTGCGCTCGAAAAATTCTCCAATGTATTTTAAAATGGCCAGAGAAATTTCGGGGGCTTTGTCTAGCTTGCTAAGATCGGTCAAGCTGCTACACATGCGATCGAAGTACTGCCTGCGCTTAATGTTATAGCAGTCTGCAATATAGCTCCGTATGGCTTTTAAAAACTGGATTATCTCAGGGACAAAGGCCTCTCTAACTTCAGAGTTGTTCGGTTTTGGGAGGACTGTCCGGACGCCTTTTTGCAGGGCCTCCAAGGTAAACGATAGGGCAGATGGTGACGCCAGTTGGAGTACGGGAATTTCAGGAAACATGGCTATTTTCTCGGACCTGCAGGTAGCCAAGGCCTTTGCGTTGAAACCATCTATATCTTCTTCTGGTGC
>NZ_QKAP01000013.1 GCF_003247215.1 Malonomonas rubra
GGGCCCGCGATTCGCAAAGAGTATCAGCCGAAAAACCATGGCTGCTATGGCTGTCCCATTCAATGCAAAAAGAGCACGCAGGACGGCACCCCGCTGCCTGAATATGAAACGGTCAATCATTTCGGAGCGCTCAATAATATCAAAGACCTGCGTTCCATCGTCAATTCCAATAATCTCTGCAACCAGCTCGGGATGGATACCATCTCGGCGGCGGCGACTCTGTCGGCATGGGGAGAAGCGCGTGGTGAATTTCCGAGGGCGGAAGATATCGGTGAGTTGCTGCGAAAGATTGCCCATCGTCAGGGAGATGGAGACTTGTTGGCGGAAGGGGCTCAGCGAGTCGCGCTACGGCAGGGACGGCCGGAACTGAGCATGAGCGTAAAAGGGTTGGAGTTGCCAGCGTATGATCCACGCGGCGCTTATGGGATGGCGCTAGCTTATTGCACCAGTAACCGTGGCGGCTGTCACCTACGCGCTTATCCGATCTCCCACGAAATTCTTCGTAAACCGGTGGCGACCGATCGCTTCGATTTTGCAGGCAAGGCGAGGATGATCAAAATAGCCGAGGATTGCAATGCCACGATCGATTCGCTGGTAGCCTGCAAATTCTCATTTTTTGGTGCTAGCCTCGAGGAATATGCTGAACTTCTGTCGGCGACCACCGGTGTCGAATACACGCCGCAATCATTGAAGGAGATTGGGGAACGGATCTATCTCACAGAGCGTTTTTATAATCTTGCAAACGGGTTCACTGCTGACGATGATTTGCTTCCGGAGCGGTTTTTTACCGAAGCGGGCAGTAGTGGCGAGGGGATTGAGGTTGCGCCGATTGATAAAGTACGATTTGTCGAAGAAATGCAGAAGTATTATCGCATTCGCGGGCTGGATGAACAGGGACGCTTGCCGCAGGCCGATTTCCTGGGGTGTCAGCCATGATTCGGCAGATCGAGAAATATGCCGGCAAACTGGCCACTGATGGTAGCGCTGATCCTGAACGTACCGTGCTGCTGGCCAGGGATGATCGGTTGCTCAACTGGGGGAGTGAAATCTTGCTGCCGCTGGGGCAAGCGGTTATCGAGCGTCTGAACATAATCTCTCTTGTGGTTGCTGCTCCGCCGTTGCCACTGGTCGATTTGCTGCTACGGCGGATTCCGGCGAATGATCGGCGGATCGTCCCGCAGGATACGGAAACCAGGACCTTTCTGCACGATATCCCGGTCATCAGGCGTGAGCAGTTCAGCGTCGAAGATCCGCAGTATCTGGTTTCGCAACTCGGGCAACGCAAGGGGGTGTTGGTCGAAGGGGTTGGGATTATGGCGACCGGCAGTGTTACGGTCGAGCAGGCCTATATTAATTATTCTTCGGTTTATCATGCCCTGTTTGTAAAGTTTCTGCTGATGTTGTTAATTGATCCGCAAGCGCCGACCGAAGAGGAAATAGAGGCGTTGGATCCGCTCTGGCAACAATTGAAAACGGATATCCCCCGGGGCAGTGGAGACTTACTTGAGGGGCCGCTGGATGAAAAAGAGCGGATCCTGCAGGCGATGGATCAGGTCGGTAAGCGAACCGTCGAGCTGAAGTTGGTTGATTCGTTTTTTGGCAACATCTCCTCTTGCCTGGATGGCCAGCTGTTTATCTCCCAGACCGGTGCCAGCCTGGATGACCTGCCCGGCTGTATTGACCGGGTGCCGAATGATAATTCGAGTACCGCCGGGATCACTGCATCGAGTGAGCTGATCGCCCATCGGGCTATATTTGAGCATAGTGGCGCGCGGGCCATTCTGCATGGCCACCCGAAGTTTTCAGTGATTCTAAGCTTGATTTGTCAAGAAACAGACTGCAAGATAAAAGATTGTTGGAAAGATTGTGATAAAATTAGGTACTTAGATCAAGTGCCGATTGTCGCCGGAGAGGTCGGCGCCGGTGGGATCGCGCGCAAGGTTCCCCCGGTTATCGATGGTGGTATTGCAGTAGTTTACGGTCATGGCGTTTTTGCTACCGGTCGGCTCGATTTCCGTCAGCCGCTGGAAGCGATGATCGATCTGGAAAACTGGTGCCGCCACGAATATGCAAGAAATTTATTTGAACGTTGCCGAAATGTTTAAAGCCAGGAGATGCTGTGGATAAAACAGAAAGTAACAACGCAGCTAGCGGGGGAAAGCGACAGCTTTCTGTTATTGATCTTTCGAAAAAAGGCCGACAAAAGTTCCGTGCTCGCCGTTATCAGGAAGCGAAGCAGTTGTTCGAGGAAGGTTTGCAGCAGGAACCGGATAATCCCTATTTGTTGTCCGGGATGGGGGATGCCTGTCGGGAAACCGGCGATTACAACGAAGCAGAGCGCTGTTATCGGCACTTGCTAGGAATCGACAAAAATAATCTATTTGCGCTTCGCGGTTTGGGCGATGTCTGCAAGAAAATGGGACGTCATCAGGAGGGGATACGGCATTGGAAACAGTATCTGAGTCTGCGGCCACGCGATAAGCATGTGATGACGCGGATTGCCGATAGTAGTAAAGCGCTGTTGCAATTTGAAGAGGCGGAAAGGGTTTATCAGCAGATCATCGATTTTGACCCGCGTGACCGTTTCGCTTTGACCGGGATGGCCGATCTACAGCACCGACTCGGAAATGAAGAAAAAGCGATCGCCTATTACGAGAAGGTTTTGCAGTTTGATCCTGATGAGCTGCATATTCTCACTATCATCGGCAAGCTCTGTTGGCGGATTAACGATTTTGATAAGGCTGAAGAGTATTTCCGTCATGCCCTGTCGATCGATCCGCACAACCCTTACGCGCTGTATGGCCTCGGCAACTGCTTCCGCTGGCACCAACAATATGATAAGGCAATTGAAATCTGGGAGGAAATCCTCAAGCAAAATGAAGGGACCCAAGCTCTTTTCACGCGGATGGGCGATGCCAATGTTCACCTCGGAAATATCAAACAGGCCGAAGCCAGTTATTTAACTGCGATGGAACTTGGAGATGACCCTTTTGCGGTTGCCGGGTTGGTCCGTTTGTACTGCGATCGGAAAGACTGGGTACAGGCAGAAAAGTTCTTCTGGATATTGGTCGAC
This sequence comes from Malonomonas rubra, assembly GCF_003247215.1. Classification (GTDB taxonomy): domain Bacteria; phylum Desulfobacterota; class Desulfuromonadia; order Desulfuromonadales; family Geopsychrobacteraceae; genus Malonomonas; species Malonomonas rubra_A. The sequence goes on from NZ_QKAP01000013.1 coordinate 3,074, forward strand.
GATGAAGAAACCGCAGCCCATCAAATTGAAGAACTGGCCAAGCGCTTTGTTCGTTCTGGGTTGCGGGATACGATGCTCGAGTTTTTCCGCCGCTTGCTTGATTCAGGGCGAGGTGAGTCGATCGTTGTCAGTGAACTGGATGGACGACTCTGCAGGCTGGATTGCGACGAGTGAGCTTATTGTTAAACGGTTCTTGACCGGTGAATTACCTCGCTCATCTCTACTTTTCTGCACCAACTCCTCTGGCTTGGGCCGGATCTTTGATGGGAGATTTCGTGAAAGGCCCAGTGTCAGGCTCTTTGCCCGAAGAACTTGCCCGTCACCTGCGGTTGCATCGTCGAATAGATACCTATACTACTGTAAGCCAGTCATTTCAGAGTAGTCGCCAGCGACTCGATCCACGCTTCCGCTATGCCCGTGGCATTCTCGTTGATGTTTTCTATGATCACTTCCTCGCTTGTCACTGGGATCGATATTCCAGCCGTCCACTTGCTGAGTTCGCGCAAGATGTGTATCGGGGATTGCAAAGCTGTTACCCGTTGTTGCCTGAGAGCTTGCAACAACAACTCCCCCGGATGATTGAGTACGATTGGTTGACTTCTTATCGTGACCAAGACGTTGTCCTGCGTGTTTTGCAGCGCCTGGAAGATCGCTTGCGAAATAAATTTCCATTAGCGGAAGGATACTCGGAAATGATAATTCATCGCTCCGGGTTGGAAGCCGATTTTGCCGATTTCATGAAGGAACTGAGTGCAGCGATAATCTATTGGGATTGATCGGTTTTTGTATTTTTGCCTGGGAGGGATTATGGGTAAGGCAGCTTGGTTGCGGATTGTTCCTTTTGCAGTGTTTATGGGGTTTATCGGCCTGCAGCAAGGCTTGCAGTGGCTTGTCGATCAGGGGATGCTTGCTCTTAGCGAACAGCTGATGCTCTATCTTTATCCGCTGAAAGCGATTCTGGTGGCGATTTTGCTGCTGAGCTTCATACGACATTATGATGAGCTACGCTGGGGAGATTTAAAAAATCCCTCGCAAACGTTTGGCAGCGTGCTACTTGGAATAATCGTTTTTCTTCTTTGGATCAATATGGATTGGGATTTTGCCACGCTGGGTGAAAGTCAGGGGTTTAACCCGAGCCTGATTGAAAACGATCCCATACGTAATGGGCTGATTTTTTCCCGAATTTTTGGCGCTGCCTTGGTGGTGCCGATTATGGAAGAGCTTTTCTGGCGCTCTTTTTTGCTGCGCTACATCATAAATCAGAATTTTATGGCGGTTCGGGTTGGAACCTACAGTCTGGCATCTTTCCTTATCGGTTCGGTGCTGTTCGGCCTAGAGCACAACCTGGTGTTGGCTGGCGTTATGGCAGGGGTTGCATATAGTTTGGTGCTTTATTGGACCAGAAGCATCAGCCAATGCGTTCTGGCGCATGCAGTAACCAATTTTATCCTTGCCCTTTATGTTCTTCAGACCGCCAATTGGCAGTTTTGGTAATTGGCGGCTGAAGAACTGTTTTTCTAATCCACCACTTCAGTTCCGGGTTGTTTGCAGCACTGAGCTCGGCGGAAGCTTTCCATGGTTTGCAGAATAATCCCGGAGATGGCGATCAGTTTAAAGTTTTCCTGCAACATTTCCTCGTTCCAGAAAAAGAAGTAGAAAGCCAGGTAGAATCCGAGTTATTTGAGGGCGAATTTACGCGAGCCGTCTTGCCCGCTTCTGAGCAGAATATAGAAAAATTCGGAAATGATATAGACGGCCAGGGAAATGTTGAGATAGAGCTCAGGCGGTGCTTTGTCAAGCCAGATGCGGAGCTGTGCCGATGGTTCTGGATAGTTGGTTGCCAAGGTGATGACCGCGAGGCTTAGCACCAGGAACGCAACCAGGCCGCACAGATGGCATGCGCACGGTGGAGAGAAGCTTTCCCTCCTGCTTAAAGCCTCTGAAGCGGTTTGCCAGATTTGGTTGTCGATTGCTTTTTCTTTGATGTAATTCCTTTTTTTTGCTGATTTGTTCGCACGATAACCTTCAGATTCTCCTTTTCTGGGCAGCATGGTCTCTCCCTGTTGCTGGATCTGTGATCTTTCGGTGCGCTGAATTTTTATTTGTCCGGTTACTTTGGCATAAATGGTGCCACGGATTTAGTTTTTATAATTGATTTGTTTGTGCGCGATTGTTTCGCAGAATTCACGAAAGTCAGGGTGAACGGAAAATCCGAATGATTTTTTTTTGTTAATAGAAAGGAACCGTTACTGCTCCCTCCGCTCAAAAATTCTTTTTATCCGAGTTGACCAGGCAGTGGCCAGTCGGTTTCAAAACCATCTGGATAAAAATTCTCTTTGGTTCGGTTGAAATAACCGAACTGAATCCGTGGAAACGCCGACTTGACTCGGTCGAGCATTTTCTTCATGCCGATACCGCTTCCTTCCGCTCCCATAGCGTTCCAATACAGCAGTGGGTCGATACTCAAATTACGCATCTGAATCATGTCGATACCGGCTGAATCGATCAACTCCAGCAACTTTGTGATCTCATCCTCTCTGTCGCTGATACCGGGAAAGACCAGATAGTTGAGCATGGTGAACAGACCGTTGCGTTTGGCGCGATAAATCGAATCGATAACTTCGTCGAAACGGTAACCCTGCGGACGATAGTAGGCGTTATAGAAGCGCTCCTGAACTGAATTCAAGGAGATTCTGATTGAATCGATCCCAGCCTCGGCCAACCGGTCGATGGCAGAAGGGATCGATGCATTGCTGTTGAAGTTTATCGTACCTCGCCCGGTTTGTGCACGCATCTCTTTGACGGCGTTACAGATCGTGTCGGTTTGCAAAATCGGATCGCCTTCGCACCCCTGACCGAAGGAGACGATAGCATTTTCCGCTTTACACAGGTGAGGAACAGCGACCTCGCAGAGTTCCTGAACGGTTGGCACGAAAGTTAGCCGTTCTTGGCTGGAAGGGCAGCAATCGGGGGCTTCCTGCTTGGAGATACAGCCGACACAGCGAGCGTTGCAGGTCGGAGAGGTCGGCAGCGGCGCTTCCCAGCGGTTGAAAAACAAGTTCTTGGCGGCAAAGCAGTGATAGTCGAGAGCACAGCGGGAGAGTTGCTCGATCAGGCGATTCTGCGGATATTCAGTGACACGCTTGCGGACTAGCGGTTCCAGCTTGCGATCATCAAAATGTTCCGGTTGCCACTGCTGGTTGCGGTCAACCCGAGCGGCAGCGACATAAAAGCGTTCTTCTTCGACACACCAACCAACGGCGGTATAAGACCAGAGGGTTAGATCAATCTCTTTTTTGCCGTAGACTGCGGCGGGCAGCAGAGTGCGTGTGAATGCTGGTGTCATAAAGGCGGAAACCGCTTGCACTTTGCCACCGCCCCAACTTTTGGGCAGGGTTTCGAGCGTCTTGAGTTTACCGGTGCGCTTGTCGAAGCCGATCGGCGGCGTGTCGGGTATGGTAAACAGGCGACTCCCTTCCGGCAGCGGAATCAGTTCGTCCATTTCCGGTCTGTGCGGAGTCAGTCCACTCATTCCAGCCAGCAACAGGTCGGGGTGTTCAAAGACTTCACCCGCTTCGTCGGCGATAACCGCCAGTATGGTTTTTTTACTCATCTCACAAGATCCTTTTGAACTCTGGCGGCGGAGCATACCACAAGTTGAAGAACGGGATAAAGTGGCTCGATGAACTTGAACCGCAAATGCCCTTTGCGCTATCCTCCGGCGCATGAACATATTGCTAACAACGCTGCATAGCAAATATATCCACGCTAGCCTGGCCCTACCGTATCTCGCAGCTTTCTGCGGTCCAGAGTGTGGTGACATCCGGATCTGCGAATACACTGTTCATGAGCCGAAAGAAACGGTGCTGTCCCGCATCGTTGAGCAACAGGCTGATGTGGTCGCTTTTTCGGTCTACCTGTGGAACCGAGTCGCAACGCTTGAGTTGGTTGCCTGCTTGAAGCAGGTTGCTCCGCAATTGAAAATTGTGCTTGGCGGGCCAGAGGTTTCTTTCGAGGATGCAGATTTTTTTCAGTACTATCCGGTCGATGCCTTGGTCTGTGGTGAGGGGGAATTGCCTTTGCGTCATTTGTTGCGGGCCTGGGAGACAGGACAGGTACCTGTTCCCATCCCCGGATTACATTTACCTGTTGAGCCGGCCCCCAGCGGAAGGAGTTTGCTGGATAATCTGGATGAGCTGCCGTCACCTTTCGCTGCGGGTTTGGTTGACCTGTCGCGTGGGTTGGTTTACTACGAGTCGAGCCGCGGCTGCCCCTATACGTGCAGTTTCTGCATGAGTGCTTTGGATGAGCGGGTTCGCTCCTTTTCCATGGAACGAATTCTCAGTGACTTGCAGCAGTTGATCGATGCCGAGGTCAAGCAGATCAAATTTGTCGATCGCACTTTCAACTATGATAACCCGCGTAGCCGGGAAATCTTCAAATTTATTCTGCAACGGAATCGCTGCAGCCACTTCCATTTTGAAATTGGCGCTCACCTGCTCGACGAAAAGACGTTGCGGCTTCTGGAAACGGTGCCGCCCGGTATGTTTCAGTTTGAAATTGGTGTCCAGTCGTCTCTGCCAGAAACTTTGCAGCAAGTCGGGCGCCGGGCATCGCTGGAAAAGCTGGCCGAGAATGTAAGCCGACTGCGCAAGGCCGATAACATCCACCTACATCTCGATTTGATTGCCGGCTTGCCCGGTGAAAGCTACCAACAGTTCCTCTCCTCGCTTGAGTGGGTTGCTCAATTGCACCCTCACCATTTACAGGTCGAGCCGGTTAAATTGTTGCCCGGAACGCCGTTGCGACAGCAGGCGGGAGCACGTGGTATCCGTTTTGATCCGAATCCGCCTTACGCGATTCTTGGTTCATCCGAAATCGGTTATGCCGAGCTAGAAAAACTGCGCGGGATCAGTCGCTTGCTCGATCTGCTGGTGAACAGCCATCGGTTTGATTTTTTGCTGCCGCTATTGGTGGAGCGACTCGGCGGGCAGGCAAAGGTGCTGGCAGATATTGAAAGCTATTGGCGTGAGAAGGGGCTATTCCAGGGGTCGCAACCGTTGCGGGAAATTTATCTACAGGTCTATGCCTATTTGCGGCAGCGGTTTGCAGAAACCGAGCTCAACCTTCTGCGAGAGGCTTTGGCGCGTGATTATGCTCACCATGAACGGGTGGTTGGTGGTTCCGAACCGGAGTTTTTTACTAGCCGGATTACCGAAGCTGAGAGTGCGCAGGTGAGGCAAAGGGTGAAGCAGGAAATCGCTCGATTGGAGCGTACAGGGAAAATACAGTTTTTTGCTGCAGCCTTTGAGCATCTCCTGGAGTTTTCCGGGCGTACCATTTTGATTTTTCTCTATTTGACCAAGCCGGGGAGCGGGCAACGGGTCAGAGAGATTATGCTCGAAAAATAACAAAAGGCCGAGTTATCCCCGGCCTTTTGTTATTGTCTTTCAATGTAGTCTTCTATTCGGTCGCGCCGCAGAGGACCTCCACGCGGCGATTTTCGAAACGTCCCTCTTTGGTGGCGTTGTCGGCAACCGGTTCCGATTCGCCGAAGCCGCGAGCGGTCAGACGTTTGGCGGGGATGTTGAATTTTTCGACTAACCGGTTTTTGACCGCTTTGGCGCGGCGCTCGGAAAGTCTCCAATTGTACTCATCCGGTCCAAGGTTGTCGGTGTGACCGTCGATATAAACCAAGTTGCCAGGATAGCTCTCTATACACTGGGCCGCTTTGGCAATCTCACCATCATATTCCGGTCCGATCTGGTCGCTGTTGAGACCGAAGTTGATCTTCAGGGTCAGCCGGGTCGGACAGCCATCCGCATCGACGGAAACTCCCGCCGGTGTTTCTGGACACTTGTCGAGATAATCATAGACACCGTCACCGTCCGAATCGAGCGGGCAGCCGACATTGTCGACCGGAACACCTGCCTGGGTGTTGGGGCAGATATCCATCGAATCGATGACACCATCTCCGTCGCTGTCTTTTGGCGGCACTGGGGCCGGGGCTGGGGCCGGGGCTGGAGTTGGCGCTGGTTCTGGAACTGGTTCGGGTTCTGGTGTTGCAACTTGTTCCTCCACCATAACCGGCACCGGGGCTGGGGCTGGGGCACCGAATTGAACCAGCAGGCCACCCGAATAGATTAGGTTGTTTTCCGATTCCGGTTCCCAATCTGTGAGATCGAGCAGATAGCGCACGTCGCCGCGTAGCGCAATTACGTCGTTGATAAAGTATTTAATGCCACCACCAATGTTGCCGAACAGGTGACGGGTGCTTGAGCCGACCTCAGGATTGCTGTTGATTTCCCCCCCCCCGATTGCCAGATAGGGAACCAAGGCATTGTCTGGTTGAAAGTGATACAGCGCATCAAGCCGTAAGGTACGAACTTTGCTGTCGGTATCGCCGGCATTTTCGCCTTCAGCTTTCGTCAGGCCGTACACCGCTTCCAAGGTTGCTCGATCGGTCAGATTGTAGCCGAGTCCGAGAGAAAAGTAGGTTGAATTATCGAAATTCTGATCATTATCAAAAATATGCTCGCCGAACATTGTCGACACACTAAAGGCGCCGGGCAGGTTTCCCGCCCAAATAGGAGTAGATAGAAGTAATACAAACAGAATAGCTAGTGCAAGGCGGTTGATCATCAGCTCCTCCTGTAAAGAGAATGAACGTGAATTGGATAGCAATATTTCAATGTAGCGGAAAGGTTTTTTAAAGATAAACACTCAATTCTGAAAGTGCAACCTTCCCAGTCAAAATTTATAGTTCAGCTGCTAAGCAACAGGCATAGCTGATCTTCTGCATCGAGATTGTCGAGATCGAGAATCTGTAAATCCTCTTGCCAGCAGGCAAGACAGAAGTCGATGAAGATCTGGCAACTGATATCCAATTTCTCGGGAACAGACTGCACCTGGCGGCGGAACTCAGCGGAGACCTCTTCGTTTTCCATCGTCTGGGCTTTGAGCAGTAGAAGGTCTTCTGCCGTCAATGGTTCGGGGCTGAAGGCGCGGCCAAGAATCCGGTTGGCGATTGCTGTCAGGAAAAGCATGGAAAGGCTGGGAAGCTCCGTCTCCGTTTCTGGATTGGGCAAGGCAAAAGGGAGTTTGTCGAACAATCGTTGCAGGTCGCCGATTTGCAGTAGGCGTAACTTAGTCCGTTCGAGGGCATTACTAGTGCAGATCGATTGTAGCGAACTCGGTTCATTTGCGGTAGCTTCGCAGTAAAGGACTGGCGGGTTTTCCAGCAGGGCATCGAGAAACAGCTGCTCAGGGTAGTCGAGGTATGGCCCGATCGGGCCAACCAAGAGCTCACGCGCTTTGTTCTGTAACTGTTGCAGCAGGCTGTGGCCCAGCTGAAACAATTGCAGCAGGTAAGTCGAATCGACGAGCCGTTCCGCTTCGTCGATATCGGTTCCGACTTGATGCTCCATGGCAAGATTAAGAGTGTCGTAGATCTCCTGCAGCGATTTCCCAACTTCGCTGGCGGAGGAAATGTCTGTGTTGTCAGCGCTCATCTTCCGGTTGGCCAGCATGCAGAGCTCGGTGGCCAGCTCATGATTAAGGCCGTTGGTCAACACCTCTGCGAGCAGGCTTTTAGGACTGGCCTGAACCAGCAATGCCCCTGGATTTTGCAGCTCGTCCGCCTCAAGCCGGTAATCACTTTTTCCGCCTGGGATAAAATCCTCCGGGGAAATAAAACTGTAGATGTTTTTCGCTTCCGCAGGGGGGGCAAAGCCAAGGTCGGCCAGCCGGCTGTTGCGCCCCTGGAATACCTCTTCTTCAAGAGACGCCATGATTTCGCTGCGAATCATTTCCATGATCAACAGGTAGGATTGCTGCGCCTGTTCCATGATGATTTTTAGGAACGCGCCGATGATTTTGGCCGCATCGTCAGTGGCGAAATCAATATCGTAAAGAGATTCGAGCCGTCTGGCGTTCTCCGCATCGTCATCGTCATAGACTTCCAGTCCGCGCGTGATGACCAGATGTTTTTTCAAAAAGATGGCCAGAATTTCCGGTTCAATTTCCCGGACCAGCTGACAGACTTTGTCCGGTCCGGTTTCCAGTAACAACTGAATCCAGTGGAGCGAAAGCACCGGGCTAACAGTATCACCATCCCAGCAGTCGAGGTCGAGCAGGGTGGTGATCTGTTCGCTGCTCGCCAGCATCAACAGCTCGGCGGAGTATTCGCTGCCCAGCTCATTGATCGTCATGTAGAGTTCTTGGGGGTGCAACTGAGGAGTGAGTTGTTCGGCATCTGATGCGTTTAGCAACAGGTCGTATTTTTTTTTGCCGTATGCCTGACGGATCATCTCTAGCCGTTCGCCGCTGGTGAGGGCGTTATATTCCTTGGTTGAGATTTGGCGTCCCTGACGCAACAGGGTCAAGTGTTCGACTTGACGTTCTGCCGGCAGATTGATCCGAGTCATCGGCTGTTCCTTTCCGTCTTTCATATTTCCTCTTTCAAAAAGGGACCTACTCTAAAGCAGTCATCACTTTTTTTCAATATATTCGGTAGCTGTTTGTTCGGGAAATCAAGCTTTTACTTCAAATAACGATGGAATATTGATAAGTTGTTGGTAATTTTTTGGGGGGGACTGCGAGTTTTGAAGTTGAGTTTCCGGAATTTATCGATCCGAAAAAAACTGACCGCATTGATGATGTTAATCTGCGTGTTGATCCTGACCATTGTCAGCGGCATTTATGCTGTCGGTGAATTGTACTCTACGCGGAGTTTTTTAGAGCGTGAATTGACAGCGCTTGGGGGGGCTTTGGGCGACAGCTGTAAAAAGTTGCTCATGATTCAACATATTTCCACCACTGAAGATATTTTAGCCTCGTTGCGCGGGCACTCGAGTATTCGCGCTGCTTTCCTGTTCAATCAGGATGGTGAACCTGTTACCCAATATCTTGATAGCTCCGCCATGCCTTTTATTTTGGCTGCAATCGCGCACGATTTTCCCGACTCGGCAAATAAGTTCTGGCTGAATCTAAAACAACGGGAAGTAATTACCAGTCTGCAGCATTTCAGTGTTTTTCTGCCGATAACCTATAACGATCAGCAAATTGGCAGCTTGTATTTGTTGAGCGATCTGAAAACGTTTTACGTTCACCTCAATCGGGTCGCTTTTGCTGTTCTGGTTTTGTTAGGCATGTTGTTGCTTTTTTCGTGGTGGCTAGCGGGACGATTGCAGCGCCCGGTCTCCAAGCCGTTGTTAAGCCTTGTCGATACGATGGCCCTGATTTCCAGGGAAAGAAACTTCACCGTTCGGGCCAAAAAAGAAAGCCAGGATGAAATCGGACAGTTGGTCGATGGATTTAATAACATGCTGGAACAGATCGATAACCATCGCCAGGAACTGGTCGAACATCAACATTCTCTCGAAGCTACTGTCGAGGAACGGACAGAAGAATTGCGAAAGTTGGTGTCGGTGCTTGAATACGCAAAACAACAGGCTGAAGCTGCCAGTGAAGCTAAATCGCAATTTCTTGCCAATATCACCCATGAATTGCGTACTCCACTGATCGGGGTACTGGGGATGAATGAGCTGATGTTTCGTACCTCGCTCGATGAACAGCAGCAGATGCTGGCGAAGACCGTGCAAAGTTCAGGTGAAAATCTGCTTGAGTTGATCAACAACGTGCTCGACTATTCGAAGATCGAGGCCGGTAAGATGCAGCTTGAAAAGGCCGAGTTCTCCCTCTATCAGGTTGTTGATGATGTTTTAAACCTGCTGGCTGGTACCGCCGCTGAAAAAGGCTTATCCCTCTACTCCCGGATTCCGTTGCAGGCAACCTGCAAGGTTCTAGGGGACAAGGTCCGTATCCGGCAGATTTTGATGAACCTGATCGGTAACGCGATCAAGTTTACCGAGCAGGGGGCGGTGACGGTCAATGTGGCCTGCATGACAAAACCTACTTCGGTTACAGAATTTGCCATTGAAATCATCGATACCGGGATCGGCATGGATGTGAAAGCTCAGGAGCAGATCTTTACCGTTTTTTATCAGGCAGATGCCTCCCATACTCGTAAATATGGCGGAACCGGTCTTGGCCTAACGATTGTCCAGCAATTGGTGAAGCTGCTTGACGGTTCTGTCGAGTTGGAGAGTCAGATCGGAAAAGGAAGCTGTTTCCGGATCGGATTCTCTTTGCCACTTCTAAAAGAAGGAGGGCTGGCGTTGCCGGAGTCGTTGCGACAACAGCCGGTTTTGGTTTATGTCGGTGATGATAGCAGCCAGGAGATTCTGGTGAGCCGATTAACCGAACTGGGAACGATTGTGACGAGTGCGGACTCGGTAGCGGATGCCTGGTACAGGCTCGGCTCCGCGGAACGGTCCGGTAAGCCGTTTGCCATGATGCTGCTTTCGCCAACTGCAGAATTGCCCGATGGACAGCCCTTATATCAGGCAATCAGAGAAGAGGACAGGTTGAACACTTTACGGCGGGTCTTGGTGTCGAACCGATCACAGCAAATTGAGTTGCGGAGGCAGGAACACAAACTTTATCTACCTTTCGGCTGGGATCAGCTGGTCGAAACGCTCAGTTTAAGCTGGCACGAATTACATTTGGTAGAGAAAAGTCCAGTTGCGCAAACAGCTTCCAGCGATTCTGAGGAACCGGCAGCAAAACTTTTGCTGGCTGACGGAAGTATCGCCTCGCGTGAGTTGATCAAGATTTCGCTCCGGGAGTTGCCTGTTGAGATCGAGGTGGTGACGAACTTGTCGTTGCTGAATGAGGTTTCACCTGAGGATTACTGCGCAATGTTGATTGATGTATCCTCCTTCCCGATTGAGCAGTTGGTAGACGTTGGTCAGCAACGATTGCAGAATGTTCCTCTGTTTGTGCTTGTTGGTCCTGAAGATGATTTGTCTGAGCTTTCCGAATTGGCAACCGGCATTTTGCACAAACCGTTTAAGTCTGACCTGTTTGTGCCATTGTTGCAGCCTCTACTGGATGCTGAAGTGGAGATTGCCGAGGATGGGGTCGAACGATGAAAAAGACTCTTCCTGTTCTGCTCACGTTCTTGCTGGTTGTTTATTTGACGGCTCTGGGGTGGACTGGCTACGGATTCTGGACAGATTTTTCTCACAGCCAGGAATTCTCGCTTGATCCGCAACAACCGCTTTCCGTTTCTTTACAGAAAACTGCATCGATAGATTTGTCCGGTCATGGCTTCACCGATGAAACCAGGGTTTTCATGCATTTTGATGTCAATAACCAGGACGCGATCGTTGGGTCGACACCACTAATGAGTATTGGGCACGATGTTCATTTGATTGGCGACACCCTGCTGGTAGGAACCAATGGAAATGGTTTGCGACAAGTCGATGTCAGCAATCCTTTGAAACCGAAAATGTTAGAGACCCAGTTACAGACCAATTCCAGCATCCTCGATATCAATCGACATGGAAACAATCTTTATGCGAGCAGTGGCAAGCATGGGCTGCAGATTTTCAAGGTACTTGAAAAAGGGAAAATCTCTCCTTTGCAGCGATTGGATACCTGGTCGATGGCAGTTGCCAGTAAGGTGGTAGACCATTATCTGTATGTAGCTGCAAATATGGATGGATTACTGGTTTATGACCTGAATGAATTAGAGAGGAAAAAACCGATAGCGATTGTCGATCCAGGGGCCCAGGTTAGGGGGGTGGACAGCTACGACAAATACCTGTATGTGGTTGCCGGAAGATTGGGGACGTTTATCTATGAGCTGGACAACAAGGGCCTGCCGTTATTGGTAGGGCGATTAGCAGATGGACGAAGTGCAAGGTCTGTCAAAATTATCGATAACCATCTTTATCTACTGGAGCAGGGAGGGGTAAAGCAGTATTCATTGGCCAACCCAGCTTCACCTGAATTGGTCGTTGAACGTTTTTATCTAGATTCGCCGACCGAGTTATATTCATTTGATAATGAGATTTTTGTCCTTGATAGCACCCGCGGGTTAGGTCGAATCGACTGGAGTGGTAACCAATTGGGGGAGGTCGCTGAATTTGTAAATCTTGGCGCAAGGCCGATGGCGTTAACCAAAGTAGGTTCTTACCTCTATGCGATTACTGCCGATAAGGAAGTGAAGATCATTGACCCAAAGAAAATCTTGCCTCGTCAAACTATCGCTCGAATACCGTCACCTAAGCGCATATCAGATTTCCTCGTTGTTGAGGATCATTTGTTTTTGACTTGTCGGGAGGGCCTTTACTCTCTCAATCTAGCCGATCCGGGAGGTCAGCTTAGACAGCTGAGTAAAGGAAACTTCATTCGTGTTACGCAAAAGGAAGATCGTCTTTGGGTATCAGGCAGTCGAAAAGGAGTAGAGCTGTACGACATCACTCAGCCAAGTCGTCCACGAAAAGTAGCTGCGTGGCCTGAAATTAAGGCTTTCGGTTTGGAGGCTGTCGGTGAATATCTGATTGCAGGTCATAGTGTGGCCGGTGTGTCGCTTCATCGGCGGCTGAATTCAGTTGATATGAAAATGCTGGATCAGGTTTCAGTAAGCAATGTTCTACATATTCATGAAGGGGCAGGGATAGTCGCCGTAGCAACAGCTGAAGAGGGGCTGAAGTTCTATCGGATTGATGATGGCCAGTTGTCATTCCTAAGTCAGCTGAAGCTGCCATTCCCGCTTGCCGATTTTTCGGAGGCTTCAGAGTTTCAGATCGTGGGGAAAACGATTTTTGTCGCTAACGGTAAGGCTGGATTGCTGATTGTTGATATCGAAAACCCAGAGAAGCCTCAACTAGTCAGTTCGTTAAAGCTCCCCGGCTTTGCCTTGGGCCTGCTGGTTGAGAATGACAGGGTTTACGTCGCGGGTCGTTATCGTGGGCTGCATACGGTCGATGTTAGCAAGTTGGACGAGCCGAAACTGGTTGATACGATTGCTATGCCGGCAATTTCAAATCGTATTGTAAGTTATAACGGCATGCTGTATGTGAACAACGGCCCGCTGGGAATTGAAGTTATCCCTAAGCCGATTGAGCTTAAGGTAGAGTTAGCTGCCAAGAATAAATTGAAGGTAGACATTCCGCGTCTGAATATCCCCGGACGGTATAGCTTGTATGTCGGCGATAATGGGCATGCTTCTGCTTTAAACAGTGTACTGGATTTCGTTGAGGGTCAGAATTTGTAAGTAAGCCCGGCCCAGTATTGGCGGCCGAGACGATATTCATCTACCTTTTCGCCAAGTGCCACCCTGCGGTTGAAAACATTCAGGATTTCAAGTTCGAAAACCAGTCGATTACTTTTATAGCTCGGTGTCTCCCAAGTGAATAACCAATCAAAAATAAGGGAGCTTTGGTTGCTTACCTTTTCGAAAACCTCTAATTCAGCACCTGTGTTGGGATCAATGAAAGTGTCACCAGTTGTGTCAACGGATCTGTAGCGGCTTCGGTAGACTGTTTTATTGGTAAATGAGAGGCCGTAGGGAAGCTTGGTCCGGTAAATTAATTTGCCGGTATATGGACGGCTATAGTTGCTTGCAAGTAATTTGTCTCTTCTTACCGCTCTTCCGTCATACCATACGAACTCATCGAGTTCGTCAAGTTCGAACAAATCGTCAAAATGCTCGCTATTGGTTTTTGTCTCCTGCCAAGTGACATCAAAAAATAAATAGTGTTTTTGGGTCCATTTTTCCCAGGAGATGCTGGCTTCTTCGTGGTAGCGTCGTCCTTCGTTTCTGAACTCCTGATAAGTGTAGGTTCCGTCAGGATCGTCTATATTGATGGTAACGATTTGATCCTTATAGTCCCGGTGGATGTACAGTAATTCTAGTCTCCCACCGAAGAGTTTTTGGCGAATTCCCGCTGTGAACTCATCGGAGTAAGGGGTATGAAGGTCTCTTGCTCTGGCTAGATTTATTGATGATCGAGGTTTAAGTTGCCATTCTGGCGGCTGCCCATCAACTAGAACTGCGGGGAATCGCCACCATATCTCGTAAGGTTTTTTTTGTTCTCGCAAATTGTCCGCTAAAAGATCGTCATTGTAGTATCTGTTGTAACCACCGAAAAATTGGGTTTTGTCATTGCCAAACAGGTCGTATGTTGTTGCAAATCGTGGAGCGTAGTCGGTGTTTTTCTGGTAGTCGCTGTAGGAAATTCGTAACCCCGGTTTTAACGTTAAGCGGGAGATTTCCATTTTGTCTTCAATGTAGGCGGAATAGTTACTAACAGAAGCATCTGCTTGGTCTTCCGGATAAACGGTTTTATACCAAAAAAATTGATCTCCATCGATACAGTCTTCCTCATTCCCGGTGCAGTCGACCGAGGCATTAACTAATGCAGCAGAGTAGTTTGTCGATGTGTCTATGCGATCATAGGTCGCTTTGACATGTTTGACTTCGGCCCCTGCCATAGCAAAATGCTCGACTCCTGCTACGTGAACAGGAGGAAATTCCTGGTGAAGATTTACGGTAATGCTTTCTTGGCTTTTTTCGATATCTCCATAACCGCCTTCAGGGCTTCTCGTTCTGTTAATCGCGGCTCCGGCATCTTTAATGTCTGTCGTGGTCCAGTTGAAATGAGATGTTGGGGCATCGCGATTGTTGCCACTCTTTTGCCAGGAAAGATTGGCTTCAGTTTTTCCAATATCGCTTTCATGTTCCAACTTCCCAGCGATTTTGTAGCCGCCATTGTCCAGCTTGAATTGACTGTCGCTGGTGTGCTTCAGGAAAAGATCTTCTTGGTATTTGTTGTAAAGACCCCCAAGCGTGATTTTCGTTTCTAGAGCGGGTTCGAAAACATATTTCAGAAAAATGACATCATTTCTCCTGTACTGAGTTTCTTTTTCTGTGAAGAGGGTAAGCGGTATCGCCGATTCAAGGCGGGAGACAAAAAGAAACAAACCTGAGTTATCGTTGATGGGAAGGTTAAAAAGGCCGTAACTCTTATCTATGGAAAAATTCGGTTGATAACTTTCATCGGTTGAAGTGTAGAAATCTTCTTCGTAATGTGGATCAATATAAAAATGTGTCCACTCATCACGCGTTGTTTTGTAGCTTAATTCTCCGCCGATTTTAGTCTCTGGATCTTTCGTCTCAACAATTTCAACACCACCGGTGAACCCCCCGTAACGTGCCGGAATGTTGCTGCGATAAATCGTAACGGATTCAATCAGGTGAGCAGGTAAAAAGAATTCTTGTGAATGCCCCGGAATGTCATGAATATAGCTTTTGTTGGTAACATTCGGGTCAAAGTAGCTGTTAAAACCGACTCCGTCGAGGATGTACTTATTGTCTCCGGGACGACCGCCTGAAATGGAAATTTCCGGTGGTTTGATTTCGCCTGCTTGAAACGAATTATGATACTTTTCCGAAAATTGCACTCCTGGAACCGTTTCCAGCAAGTCGTTTAGGTTGCCATTGCCAGCCGGAAGAGATTCTATTATGTCTTGATCTCTGATAACCGTAACGGAAAGGTTCTCCATTGATTCTCCAGTTACGGTCACCGTTGGCATGACGTATACGGATTTCGTTTCTGGTGATGAGTTTTCTTCGGCAAGCGCAAAGCTTGAAAAGGCAAGGCCACAAAGGGTGGCAAACGTTATTGCGGCTCGAAGGTTTTTTAGTATGTGGAGCATGATGATTTCAAAATGTTTAAAAATAAAACTTTTGGGTCTTTATGCGATTTTGCGGTAACTTACCAATGGTTTGTTGTTAAAACAAGTAAATACCTGTTTATGATTTACAAGTACCTTTATTGGATTATCTCTTGATTGTTTTTTTCCGCTTGGCAGTGATGATCTGCATGTCTCTACTGTTGCACTTGATGGTCTTTCAGATTGGAATCCCACCGCAGGCTGAGATGATGCAACGCGGCCGCAATGATGGTGTCGGACTCGTGATGCGACCGGTAGGACAGTTTTTTTGTCCAGCGATCCCGCAGGAATATGGGGCAACGGGGTTGTCGCTTGGCTCGGGAATGGTTACTGGGAGAACTAAGACTTGGAACAAAAAACCTCATCAAGCGGCATTGATTGAGACAGGAAAGCGGAAAAGTAAACCGAAGGCTGAACTGTTAAAAGCGAGTCCACAGGCTTTTAAGGCAAACCCAAAACAGGTGGTGACTGAGTCAATCATCGAGGAAGATGTCTTAAAGACCATTCCGTCTTTGGTGTCTTTGATCGAACAGATTGAGGAGGTGCTGCCGGTAAAAACCTCCGCTGACGAAGTGCCCGGTGTGAGCTCTGGTGAGGAACTGGTCAGTCAAAAACCGCACCGTTCAGCTTCAACCATTATCACTGAGGGGGGTGGGAGCAGTGAGGCAATTTTCCAACAGGCCCTACCTCGTTATGAGTTGAATCCACTCCCAGAATATCCGGAGGCGGCAAAGCGCCGAGGACAGCAGGGTACAGTTTTTTTGGAGGTACTTGTATTAGTTGATGGTCGGGTTGGGGAGAGTCGTCTGATAGAATCCTCGGGCTACAAAAGCCTCGATCGCGCGGCCCAAAAAGCGGTCCGGCATTGGCAGTTCAAACCGGCTATTTCCTTGGCAGGGCCTGTTGTGAGCCAGGTGATCGTCCCGGTCGATTTTATTTTGAATCGGTGAACTACATTCCTCTTGCCTTTCTTTAAAGTTTTCTTATTTTCTTAAATTAAAAACTATGAATATTTAATCTTAGGTGGTAAACTTCTAGCGTTTATCGCTTTTTTGCGTTTTAACAGCTTACATTCAGCTTGGAGATTGTGTAAATGGCTACTGATGGAATCAAGGTTCTGCTGGTTGATGACTCACCAACTGTTCGCCGTTTGGGAGAGTTGATCCTTTCTCAGCACGGGTACAACGTCTACACGGCTGAAGACGGTGAACAAGGCCTGGAAATGATCCAGAAAATAAGACCTTCGGTCATCCTAGTTGATTTTATCATGCCGAACATGAACGGCCATACTTTCTGTCGAAAGGTGCGTGAAGACGATAGTTTTAAAGATATCCCACTGATTCTCATTTCATCTAAAGGAGAATCGGTAGGCGAAGCGTTTGAGAAGGAATTTGGGGTTTTATATTATTTCTCCAAGCCGTTCGAACCGGATGATTTGATCAATAAAATGGAAGAGGTTCTAAAGGATGTTGTTGTTGAAGAACCCGAAGAGGAATCGGCTAAAGATACTGGAGGACCTATGACATCTCCAGCCGTTCTTCATGAAATGATTGACAAGTTGCTGCGTCAGTACTTTCAGAAGGATTTCCCTCTGCTGATGCGCAATGTCATGTCGGATATGTTGACTGAAGCAGGCCTGATCAAAAAGGGTGGCGTGATTTTATCCGGTTCGCTGGAAAAAATTCCCCTACCTGATGTGATCAACTTCGCTTCTAATTCGCGTCTTTCCGGTCGATTGACTATTTTTTCCAGGGATGTTTTTGGTGAAATTTTCATTGAAGATGGCATGTTTGTTTTTGCCTCTTGCAGTAAGAAAGGGGGGAAACAGCCATTTTTAACTGACATCATGAAGAAGCAGAAGCTGCTTACTGTTGATGATGACACGATTCGTGATGTGGTTACGGAGGCTCGCGAGAGATGTTTGCCGATCGGTCGAATGCTAGTTGAAAAAAGGTTGGTCAATGAAGGTCAGTTGATGGAAGCTCTCCGCCTGCATGCAATGGATGCCTTCGGGAACATTCTGAGTGCAAAGACCGGGAGTTTTTTTCTCGAGCAAGACGAACTGCCGACCAACTTGCGCGACATGCAGGTGCGCATTTCGTTGATGAACGTATTAATGGAAGGCCTTAGCCAGCTTGATGAAAGGCAGCTTGCAGCGACAGAATTCAAAGATGAAAGCATGGTCCTGGTTCGTTTGATTACCAACGAAGATGCAATGGATACCGTGCAGCTCAAAGCCCGTGAACTTGATATTTTTGCTTTGATTGATGGACATAAACCCTTATCGGAAATTATCCATTTGAGCCAACTCGATCCTCTGGAAACCAAGCGCATCTGTTATGCCTTGCGTAAGGTTGGCCTGTTACGGTTAAAAGCGGCCTAGGAGGGGTGCAATGGATGACTTGCGGCAGAAGTTGTTCCCGATCTTCCTTGGTGAAGCAGAGCGTAATCTGACAGCCCTGAGGCAGTTCCTCGATCATGAGGATCTGTCGCTTGCCTCAGCCGAAGAGTTGGAAACTGCTTTTCGTGCAGCACACACATTAAAGGGTACGGCAAATCTGGTTAAGGCAGATTCGATCTGCAAGATTGCCCGTCGGCTAGAAGCAATGCTGGAAAAGCATTTTGAAGACAGGACCAAGCCAACCCGGGTCGAACATGAAGCGATGCGCTTGGCCGTAGACTGGCTCGCGCCACTGGTTTCTGCATTGCAAGGCGACTTACAGGAACCGAAACTGTTTGTCGCCGAAGCGTTGCAGGCACTCGATTTGGCGGAAAAATTTCCTGGTCGTACTCCGCTGGTCGAACTACTCGACAGCCAGGCTGAACAGCGCGCTCCGCAGCTCGATGATCCGTTTTCAGATGACCCGGATTTATTGACAGAAGAGGATCAATTATTACAGTCTGAACCAGACCCGTTTGCTGATGACCCTCATTTCGGAATAGAAATCGATGGCGGTCTTTCCGTTCAAAAAGTTGTTGTGCCACGGCCAGATATTGCAGCGGGGAGTGACCCGTTTGCCGAGGATCTTGACCTTGCAATCGACTCGCCCGATCTGCAGGACATTGTTGCTGAAAAAAATGACGTGGACTCTGCGGAGGAGGGAAACCTGCCTTTTGACCCTTTCGCTGAAGATGAGCTGGGCGTTGAAGTTTCTACAGTCGAAGATCTCCTAGATGTTTTCCCAGGTGATGATTCAAGTGAAAGGCTCACTGAGGAGAACAAATATAATGAAGGGGGACCTTCTCCAGAAATTTTAGAAGCTGATTTTGCAGATGACCCTTTTGCCGATGATGAAGATTTTACTTCTGAGGTAGCCCTAACTACTAAAGCTGTAAATGAGGGCGCCGCTGAAGTGGACATTGCTGGCGATTCACTTGTCCCTCCCACCGACATTGTTGCCGCACGTGCTGAAGAGATTGCAGAATCACTGTTGTTGCCGCAGGACGAGACGGCTCCACGTAAAGATTATGTCTGCTGTGTTTTTTCCGTCGGTGGCCATGATTACCACTTGCCGATTAAGCAGATGATAGAGATAAGCGACCTGCCGCAGGTGCTGCCTTTGCCGCTGGCGCCGCCAATGGTAAGTGGACTGACCAACTTGCGTGGTCGAGTACTCCCGGTCATCAACCTGGCCATCCTCAATCAGCATCAACTTGAGGAAGTTCGGGTCCAGCATCGACTGGTAATTGCTGAGCATGAGGGTGAGTCTTTAGCATTTCTTGCCGATGGAATTCCTTTTTTGGCGGAAGAATTCAGTGGAGAGAAGATCGATATGTCTAAATTTCTTTCCCTTTACCGGGTTAGAGGGGGGGAGTCATGAGCATCCTCGACAATGTCTTCGAATTTTTTGTAGAAGAAGCCACCGAGCATCTCGCGACCTTAGAAGATGGCCTGTTGCAATTGGAGAAAGACGCCTCTTTAGCGGATGAGCTTATTGAGCCGTTGTTCCGTTCGGCTCACACCCTGAAAGGGGCTGCAAATCTGGTCAACGTGACCGATGTCGGTTCCATCGCTCACCGGTTGGAGGACTCGTTGGAAGCAATCCGCGACGGTGAACAGGTGATGACAGGTGGGAAGGTTGACGCCATGCTGTTTGCTCTTGATCAGATGCGCGAACTGATACAGTTGCGCAAGTCTGGAATAGAGAGTCCCGAAAATATCGTGACCGATGTGCTGTCGAAGCTCGCCAAAGGCGAGGTATCGCAGGATGAGTTTGTTGCTCCGCTAGAGTCAGTCACTGAAAAAGAATTAGAGACAGAAGATCTTGAGCAAGCGGATGAAAGTGTTCCGCAACCGGAATCCTACGTCGGCGTTGAGCGACGTAAACCGACGCGAAGGATGGAAGAAGCTGGAGTCGTCCGGGTCGGCATGAATAAAATAGAATCCTTGATGGGATTGGTTGGTGACTTCACTGTGACCAAGAACCATTTGCTCGACCGGCTTCCGGTTATGGAGCGGATGAAGGGGGAGATCGACTTTGCCGGCCAGCGCTTGCTCAAAGAGGTGACCAGTTTTTCAGAGCGCTACGACTATACTTTACCGCAGCAGAATGCCATTGCTGGTGACGATGCTTTCGATGAGCTTGAGTTCGACCGCTATGATGAGTTGAATCTTTTTTCCCGGAAATTGCGTGAAATTACGGAAGATATTGAGGAAGCACTGCGGGAAATGGCTGGCTTCTTTAAGGTTTTTTCACAGGATGTGCTCTCGCTTGACCGGATGACCGACGAGATGAAAGAACAGATCTCGGCGGCGCGGACGGTTCAAGCTGGCCAATTATTCCAACGGTTCAATCGTTCCATTCGTGACTTGGCGCAGGAGCAGAACAAGTCGGTCGAATTGTGTATCTCAGGTGGCGAGACGGCGATTGACCGGGTTATTTACGATGGTCTTTTTGATCCTTTACTGCATATTGTTCGTAACTCTTTTGCTCATGGCATTGAGCCGCCGGAAGAACGCTTGGCCCAAGGGAAGCAGGAGAAGGCGACGATCTGGTTGAAGGCCGAGCGACGTGGGAATACCGTTGAAATTGTAGTAGAAGATGACGGCCGCGGGATCAACATCGATCGGGTTCGTGAAAGAGGGATCGAAAAAGGCTTTATCCGGGAGGATGACCTGCTTTCTGAGCAGGACTTAATCCAGTTGATCTTTCGTCCCGGGTTCAGTACCACTGCCGAAGCAGATAGCACCTCAGGTCGCGGTGTCGGAATGAACGTCGTTATGGACCGGCTTTCCAGCTTGAACGGTACAATTGACGTCTGGACAGCCAAAGGTGAGGGGAGCCGTTTCCGGTTACGCTTGCCGCTGTCATTGGTTATTGTCAACGTCATCCAATTTACCTGCTGCGGACAAAAGTTGGTCATTCCCTCGGCCTTGGTCGAGGAAATCGTTGATCTCGATTACGAGGCCAGAAACGTCGAAGGAGACAGATTCGACCTGATGCAGAAGGTTGGCCTGGCGAGCTTGTTAAACCTGCCATCCTGTACCGAAGAACCGAAATACGGGATTATTACCCAGTCAGAAGGGACACCGATCATGCTGCTGGTTGATAATGTCATCGGCCAGGAGGATACGGTCATCAAGCCGTTCGGATCTTTCCTTGAAGAATTGCCCTATTTCTCTGGTTCCAGTCTGTCCGGTGATGGAACGATGCGTTTGGTGGTCAACCCGGCCCGCATGAAACATCAACGGATTTCGGTGTCTGCTGTTGTTGCGCCTGTTGAACAAGAACCAGTGGCTCCGAAGGTCATGGTGGTAGATGATTCGCTCAGTGTGCGGAAATTTGCCAGCTTGATGCTTAAGGCAAACGGTTTTGCCGTCGTCACGGCCGTCAACGGGCAGGATGCCTTGGACAAGTTGGAAGAGGGGGAAAACGTTTTTTCAATTATTACCGATCTTGAAATGCCGGTGATGCATGGTTATGAGCTATTGATTGAAATTCAAGAGCGGGGCATCGATATTCCCGTGGCGGTACTCACATCGCGTGCCGGCGAACAGCATCGCAAAGAGGCTTTGTCCCTGGGAGCTTCAGATTATTTGGTAAAGCCGTTTGACGAAGAAGGTTTGGTTTCTGTCGTCACCAAACATCAGGAGTTGGCGCGGGTATAAATACTTTCGATTTTTCCAACAAAGTAAAAAAAGGCGAGCATCGGAGCTCGCCTTTTTTAATATTTCCATGGGTTTAATATCAGGATATTGGAACCTCTTGGCTGTACTTATTTTCTTCTTCCTATGAAGTAAAGATTTGATTGACAAAATCCTCATGGACAGGTTCCACAGCAATTTCGATAGTCGCCGGTTTCTGCGGTTCTTCTGCGGAGAGCCGGAACTGGCCGAGTGATTGGAGCAGCGACTCGGAGACGCCGTTGAGACCTTCGGAAATCTGCGAGGAGGTGGTGATCATGGCTGAGGTTTCCGCAGTAATGTTCGCCATCTCACGAATGGTGGTAACTAGTCCCTCGGATATTTTCTGCTGCTCCTGAGATAGCTCGGTAATCTCGGTGACGATCTGCTTCGATTCGCTAGTTGATTTGTTTATCGCGGCCAAAGCTTCGCCGGTTTCCTGAGCGATCTTTGTTTGCTCTTCAACCGTACTGGTTTCTTCCTCCAGTGCCAGGGTAACTTCGTTCGCTTCTGACTGAATTGCTTTGATGATGCCGCCGATCTGACGGGTCGCCTCGGACGCTTCGTCCGCCAGACGTTTGATTTCATCGGAAATGACTAGAAAGCCCCGGCCTTGTTCCCCTGCACGCGATGCTTCTATTGATGCGTTCATCGCAAGGATGGTGGTACGGGTTGCGACATCAGAAATTAGCTGAGAGATGGTGCCTATTTCGAGCAGGCGCTCGGAAAGGGATTTCATCTTCTTGTTGATGACCTGCACAGTGACTCGGATCAACTGCATCCCCTCAATGTTTCGGTTAACCCGTTCGTTACCGAGGGTAGTCGCTTTATCCACCTGTGATGCAGCACTTTGAGCTAGCGACGTTTTTTTCGCGATCTGGGTCGCCGAAGCTGCAGTTTCCTCGGCTGCATCAGTGGCATCCGTAACGTTAGCTAGCTGGCTATCGGCACCGTCCCTCATCGACTGGAAGATTTCAAGCAACTGACGCGATTCTTCACCTACTTCTTCTGCGTTGATGGTTGTGTCCATCAGTAGAGAGGCCAAGCTTTCAATCATGAGGTTGTAGGAGTCGGCGATAGTACCAAAGGTATCTTCGGTGACAGGTGCACGTAGGGTCAGATCACCATCGGATGCTTCACTGACAACTTCGAGGAAATTGATAACGTTTTCTTCTGTCGCTTTTCGTTCTTCATCACTCTTGATAAAAGATTTGAGACGGGTGAAGACCTCGTTGAATGCTTTGGCTATTTCCTGGTACTCGTCCTTGGAGTTGATGGTGATTTCCCTGAACTCACCTTTACCAACCGACTCGATACCCTCCATCAGCAGGTTTAGTGGGCGGGTGATCCGGTTTGAAGCGCGGAGACCGGCAAAGATGCCGAAGATGATCATGCCACCAACAAGAGCGATCATTGTGCCAAGCATCTCGGTTTCAAACTTTGCAGATTCGGTTTTCTGCTTTTGCAGAGCGATGCTGATGTGAGTGCGCATTTTTTCGATACTGGCAACAAGGGCGTGGACACTTTTTTTGTAAACTTCATAGTTGTCCTTGACCTGAACGAAGCTTTTTCCATCAAGAAGTTCTTTGGCCAGTGGGCGAAGGCTGTTCATGGTGCCGTTATAGGTAAGGCGAATTTCGTTGGAGAGCTCTTTGCGCTCTTTTTGGTTTGAGAATTCGTCGTAATTGCCAACAGATAATTTTTTTAGTTCGGTTGGTATCTTGTTAAAGGTTGCTAGCATCTTCTGGTGATAACCGACCTGCTTTTGTTTGAATTCGGAATTATTGCCAAGGCTGGAGAAAAGAAAAAACTCTTTCTCGTAGCGGCGAGCGAGCGCTACATTAGCGTCAAGGGCGTGTGCTGCTTCAAGCGCTGACAGGAGTTTTGGTTGGTATTTCTCAACTGCTTTCGAGAGACCGTAGAAGGAAATTGCGCTGACTGCGATTGAGATGAAAACCAGCAGCAGAACCATCGTCAACAATTTGGTCCTGATTCTCAGCCCTTGAGTTTTAGTTGCCATAATGTTCGTCTCCCGATTAACTTTTTGCCGAATGAATAAATATCAGATTTTTCCAATAATAGATTCCTAACATGAAAATATCAACATTTTTTGAGGTATTTAATGTTGTTTTTTTACTTTTGCAAGGCTTTCTAAAAATTAGGATTGTGCTGTGTCAGGAGCTTTTGTTGACTTGATGAATGAAGAGGAAAATGTGATCGGTCAGGAGTTACGCAAGGATTGTCACGGGAATCCCAAGCTGAGCAATCGTGCTGTTCATGTACTGTTCAATGCACGGCAGCAACGTCTTCTGCAGAGAAGTGTATTGGCGAAAGATATTCAGTCGTGGAAATGGGATACTAGTGTCGGTGGGCATCTTGATTCTGGTGAAGATTATTGAACGGCTGCGGTTCGTGAAATGTTTAAGGAAGTAGGCGTTGAAGGGGTACCAGTGACGGGCCTGTAAAGTTTATTGATGTAATGGTCTCTCCCCGGCTACCGGAGTCGGCTTCAATGTGACATGGTGGAAGAGTCGCCTAACCATCAAAGAAGTTGAGAGAAGACCATTACATCAAAGTTTTTTTCACCTTCGTTTTTGGAGGTGCCCAGGGTTGACCTGCTGGATCCTAATATCGAGATTCCCGAAGAGGTTGAGGACGCTTTGTTTCACAATCTCGTTGTCAAGGTAAGGCGAAGTGATCGAGAGGCTATGGAAAGATTGTATAAAGATCTTGAGGCTAAGAACCTGGCCAATAGACAATTCTGGACTAAAAACAGGCAAAATAATTTTTTTTCTAGACTAATTACCTCATAATTTCATATGGTGCTGCCGCAGAAGATCATTGAAATTTAAAGTTCTTCTTAATGCGCCCGTAGCTCAACTGGAGAGAGCATCGGCCTTCTAAGCCGAGGGTTACAGGTTCGAGTCCTGTCGGGCGTGCCATTTATATTATGCATGTGGTGGGTGTTGCTTCGTTGGGAGAGCACCAAATTGTGGCCCTGGCTGTCGAGAGTCCAAGCCTCTTCACTCACCCCATTTATTGCTTCGTTTAAAATTATCAATAAGTTTTTTTGTTCTTTGAGATTTGTTTGCTTCACTTAATTTAAACGAAGTTGGCTAAAAAGCACAGGATCAATGAACACTTGTATTTGTGCAGTTTTGAAGCGGTGTCAGGCACGCGCATACACATGCCGTGAAATTTTTAGTACAGATAACAAATCCTCCCTGACGTGCAATTTTTTGAATTGACAAGTGCAGACCGTTTCCGTAACATGGCCGAGCTTTTTATGGTGGGTGTAGCTCAGTTGGCAGAGCACCAGGTTGTGGCCCTGGTTGTCGAGGGTTCGATCCCCTTCACTCACCCCATTTAAATATAATGCTCACCTTCCGCACCCAATGACCCCGGCAACAGATCGGGTGGGTATGGGGGGTGAGCATTGTTAATTTATCATCAATTGTGTTAGCGGACGTGGTGGAATTGGTAGACACGCTAGGTTTAGGCCCTAGTGGGGGTTGCCCTGTGGGAGTTCGAGTCTCCCCGTCCGCACCAATCTTAAGCAAATACAGTTTGTTTTTCGATGAAATGAACTGTTCTCTTTTTTATCGCTTCAAAGCGAAATAATCATCGGGAAGGAAAAGTTTATGAGTGTCACTGTAGAGCAGGTGAGTTCCATTAAAAAGAAGCTGAGCATTGAAGTTGCTGCCGAAATGGTTGCCGAAGAACTCGAGAAGGGCTTCAAAAAAGTGGCCAAGGGTGCCAGCATCAAGGGATTTCGTAAAGGGAAGGTGCCTAAGGCTATCCTTGAGCAGCACTTTGGTCCGCGCGTTGAGTACGAAACGATCAACTCGCTAGTGAATAACACACTCTACAAGTCGATGGTTGAAAATAAGATCGAAGCTGTATCTCAGCCGGAAATAGTCGAGACTGGTGCGATCGAAAGGGGCAAGCCGTTCACCTACCAGGCTGAGGTTGAGGTTCGCCCGGAAGTCACGGCAAAGGACTATACTGGTCTGGATCTGGAAAAAGAAAAGTTCGTTTTCGACGATGCGATTGTTGATCAACAAATCGAGCAGATGGCTGCTTCCCGGGTTCAACTTGAGGTGTCCAAACGCAAGAAAGCCCGTGAAGGTGATACCGTTATCATTGATTTCGAAGGTTTTATTGATGACACCCCTTTTGAAAATGGTGCCGCGAAGGATTATCAGCTTGAGCTTGGCTCCAACAGCTTTATCCCTGGATTCGAAGATCAACTCATTGGCTTGAAACGTGAGGAAGAGAAAGAAATCAATGTCTCTTTCCCGGAGAGTTACGGGGCCAAAGAACTGGCCGGCAAGCCCGCAATGTTCAAAGTTTTGGTAAAGGAAATCAAAGAAAAGGTCGAACCGAAAATTGACGATTCTTTCGCAAAGGAGATGGGCTCTGAAAACCTTGAGGATTTGCGTGAAAAGGTTAAGGAGAACGCCATCAAGCAGGAGGAGGGGCGGATTAAAGGTCAACTTCAAGAAAACTTGATGGCCGCTTTGATCGAAAAGAACGAGTTTGAAGTCCCCGAAGGTATGGTGAAAAATCAGCTGATGCACCTTAAAGATAGTTTTTCCCAGCGTCTTAAGGCTCAGGGCATGTCTCTTGAGATGCTCGGAATGAACGATGAGAACTTCGCGAACACATATCGCGACATGGCGCTTCAGCAGGTCAAAGGTGAGATCCTGCTCGATTCGATCGCCGAACAGGAAAAAATCGAATTGGCAGAGAACGCTGTTGATGACAAAATCAAGCAGTTTGCCGATGAGAGTAATGCTTCACTGGAGGATGTGCAAAAGTATTTCGAGAACGCTTCCGCCATGGCTGGTCTGAAAGGTCAGCTGTTGAATGAAAAAGTCATCGCTTTTCTGTTGGAGTCTGCTAGTGTGACAGAGGTCGATCCGAAGCAGCCAGAAGTTGAGCAGGATGAAACTACCGAGGAGGAAGCCTGATTATGAGTTTGGTCCCGATGGTAGTAGAAGATTCCGGTCGTGGTGAACGTGCATATGATATCTATTCGCGTTTGCTTAAGGATCGGATCATTTTTCTTGGGGGTGCCATCGAAGATCATATGGCCAACCTGATCATTGCCCAGCTGTTGTTTCTGGAGTCTGAGGATCCGGATCGAGACATCCACCTGTACATCAATTCTCCAGGGGGGGTCGTTACCGCAGGGATGGCGATTTACGATACCATGCAGTACCTCAAGGCGCCGGTATCGACCATCTGTGTCGGTCAGGCTGCCAGTATGGGGGCTGTGCTGCTGGCTGCCGGAGAAGAGGGGAAACGGTACGCGCTGCCGCATGCGCGCATTATGATCCACCAACCGCTCGGTGGTTTTCAGGGACAGGCGACGGACATCAACATTCATGCCCAGGAAATTCTCCGAATGCGGGAAAGTCTGAATGGTCTGCTGGCGAGGCATTGTCGGCAGGATATAGAGAAAATCGCCGCAGATACTGAGCGTGATTTTTTCATGGATAGCGCAGCGGCCTGTACTTATGGTATCATCGATTCCATCGTCGACAGAAAGAAGTAAATCGACCAGTATCTGGAGGAGATGATACGTGAGCGCAAAAGACGAAAATGGCCAGTTGACTTGTTCATTTTGCGGCAAATCGCAGGATGAGGTCAAAAAGCTGATAGCGGGTCCGACAGTTTATATTTGTGATGAATGTATAGAACTGTGTAACGACATCATTGATGAAGAGGCACGTCTCGATGATGCGTCTGAGCAGGAATCGCGGAAATTGCCGAAGCCGGCTGAAATTCGCGAGATCCTTGACGAGTACGTCGTTGGTCAGGATCGGGCGAAAAAGGTTCTTTCGGTTGCGGTATACAATCATTACAAGCGGGTTGAGTTCGCAGAGAAGAACGATGATATAGAAATTCAGAAGAGTAATATCCTGCTGCTCGGCCCGACCGGTAGCGGTAAGACACTGCTGGCCCAGACCTTGGCCAAAGTGCTTGATGTGCCTTTTGCCATTGCTGATGCAACCAACCTGACCGAAGCTGGTTATGTCGGTGAAGACGTAGAGAATATTATTCTCAGTCTGCTTCAGGCTGCAGATTATGATCTGGAAAAAGCACAGCGTGGTATCATTTATATTGATGAAGTTGACAAGATCGCCCGTAAGTCGGAATCGCCGTCGATTACCCGTGATGTGTCAGGTGAAGGAGTTCAGCAGGCTCTGCTGAAAATTATTGAAGGAACCACTGCCAGCGTACCGCCGAAGGGTGGGCGCAAGCACCCGCAGCAGGAATTTCTTAAGGTCGATACCACCAATATTTTGTTCATCTGTGGAGGCGCTTTCTCCGGGTTGGAAAAGGTCATCAACAAGCGGATTGGTTCCAAAGTGATGGGTTTCGGTGCTGAAGTCAGGTCGATCAAAGAAGAGGAATTGGGCGAACTGCTGAGCAAGGTGCAACCGATGGACCTGCTCAAATACGGTCTGATCCCGGAATTTGTTGGCCGGTTACCGGTCATCGCGACCCTCAACGAACTTGACGAAGAGGCGTTGATCCAGATTCTGCGGGAACCGAAGAATGCGCTGATCAAACAGTATCAGCGCCTGCTTGAGATGGAGCGGGTTAACTTGAAGTTTACCGATGGAGCACTGATTGCAATTGCCAAAGAAGCGCTTGAGCGTAAAACCGGTGCTCGTGGTCTGCGCTCCATTCTTGAGAATGCCATGTTGGATGTGATGTACGATATCCCCTCGCAAGATCGGGTTAAGGAAGTCGTGCTGAATGAAGATGTTATTACCAAGGGTAGCAAGCCGATTATTCTCTATGATGTTGCTGAGAGCGCTTAAGTCCCTATCTTAAAACAATACAAAATAAAGAGCGTGGGTCCGTCGGTTGACGCCACGCTCTTTTCTCTTCACAGGTAAACCTATGTCTGAGCTTGTTGATCAAACCATGCCGACAGAACCTGTAGTGCTTCCGGTTTTGCCGCTGCGTGATATTGTTGTCTTCCCCTATATGGTTGCTCCTTTGTTTGTCGGGCGACCGCAGTCGATCGGTGCTTTGGAGAAGGCGACCGACAGCGACAAGTATATTTTCCTGATTAGCCAGAAGGATCCCAAGGTTGATTCTCCAGCCGAAGAAGACCTCTACCAAGTAGGCTGCATCGGCAAGGTAGCGCAACTTCTCAAGCTGCCTGACGGGACAGTCAAAGTTCTGGTCGAAGGTTGCTGGCGCGCTCGGGTGTTAAAATTCTATCCTGGTGACGCTTTGATTCAGGCCGAGGTGGAGCCGCAGGAAGAGGTGCTGGAGAATACCGCCGAGGTCGCTGCATTGATGCGGGCCATTAACACCGCCTTTGAAAGCTACGTGAACCTGAGCAAAAAGCTATCCCCTGAGGTCAGTAACAGCGTTACCGGTATCGAGAGTCCGACCCGGCTGGCAGATACCATCGTCGGGCATCTGCAGATACCGATTGCCGATAAACAGGAGATTCTCGAACTGCTCAACCCCATGTTGCGTCTTGAGCATATTCTCGCCGTTCTGGAACAGGAAATAGAAATCCTGCAGATTGAAGGACGGATTCGCAGCCGGGTTAAAAGCCAGATGGAGCGCAGCCAGAAAGAGTACTATCTGAATGAGCAGATGCGCGCTATCCAGAAGGAATTGGGCGAGAAGGACGAGTTTAAACAGGAAATTCTGCAGTTCGAAGAGCAGATCAAAAAGAAGCGCATGTCGAAAGAGGCCACGGACAAGGCCCATGCTGAACTGCGCAAATTAAAAATGATGTCGCCCATGTCGGCCGAAGCGACGGTAGTGCGCAATTACATCGAATGGCTGCTGTCGCTGCCGTGGAAGAAGATGACCAAGGATCGGCATGACCTGCTGCAGGCGGAAGCAATCCTTGAAGCTGATCACTACGGGTTGGAAAAGGTCAAGGAGCGGGTGCTTGAATATCTCGCCGTGCAGGCTCTGGTAAAGCAGATCAAGGGGCCGATCCTCTGTCTCGTCGGTCCTCCCGGAGTGGGGAAAACTTCCCTTGGGCAGTCGATCGCCAAAGCGTTGCAGCGAAAATTCGTCCGAATATCATTGGGGGGGGTTCGTGACGAAGCGGAGATCCGTGGACATCGGCGCACCTACATTGGCGCCATGCCGGGAAAAATCATTCAAGGATTGCGCAAAGTCGGGGTGAATAATCCTGTCTTTATGCTCGATGAAATTGACAAGATGAGTACCGATTTTCGCGGTGACCCTTCTTCTGCCCTTCTTGAAGTCCTCGATCCGGAGCAGAACAGCACCTTTGTAGACCATTTCCTTGATGTTGATTACGACCTGTCGCAGGTCTTGTTTGTCGCTACCGCCAATAACCTTCATTCGATTCCTCGGCCACTGCATGATCGCCTTGAAGTGATCCGGGTGGAAGGTTATTCGGAGGAGGAAAAGCTGCATATCGCGCGGCGTTATTTGCTAAAAAAGCAGAGCAATGCACATGGCCTGGGTGACAAGCAGGTTAAGTTTTCTGACCGTGCTCTCTATGAGATTGTTCGCCGCTATACTCGGGAATCTGGGGTTCGCAGCCTTGACCGCAGTATCGCTTCAGTGATGCGGAAATTGGCAAAAAGGGCACTTTTGGAAGGGAAAAAGAAAGCTTTTTCGGTCGCAGAGAATCAGATCAAGCAATATCTTGGAGTGCCGCAATATAAGTACGGGGTGCGCGAAGAAGAAGATCAGGTCGGGGTATCGACCGGCTTGGCTTGGACGGAAACCGGCGGTGAGTTGCTGTCGATTGAGGTGACAACTCTGCCGGGCAAAGGGAAATTAACGATTACCGGTAAACTAGGTGAGGTTATGCAGGAATCTGCTCAGGCGGCAATGAGTTATATCCGTTCTCGCTGGCAAGAGCTTGGCTTGGAGGAAGATTTTTACTCCAAACTGGATATCCATATTCATGTTCCCGAAGGAGCTGTGCCGAAAGACGGACCATCTGCAGGGATTACTATTGCGACAGCTTTGGCTTCGGCTTTAACCGGGAAGGCGGTTTGTAAGGACCTCGCGATGACTGGCGAGGTTACTTTACGCGGTCGAGTGCTGGCAATCGGCGGTGTTAAGGAGAAGTTGCTGGCTGCACGCCGTGGTGGAATAAGAAAAATATTGATTCCGCAAGAGAATGGAAAAAATCTTTCTGAATTACCTGTTGAACTGACACGTTCAGTTGAGGTCATAACAGTTGCTCATATGGATCAAGTACTTAATGCAGCGATCCCGGAATTGGATATCTGAAGGCCGGTCTTAATGAATCCCTGAACCTTCGGAAAATCGCATAAAATGGGCAGAAAACAGGGAAAAAGGGCTTGACAGTTTTTTTGCAAACCTGATATATCTTATCGCGTTTTTAAGAAGTTTAATTTACTTTTAACTATCTATTGGAGGTGTGCTGTGACAAAAGCTGATCTGGTCAATGCAATGGCTGATAAGGCTGGTTTGAGCAAAACTGATGCTGAGGGTGCTTTGAAAGCTTTTACCGAAGCTGTTACCGATGCCTTGAAGGCCGGTGAAAAAGTTGCTCTGGTTGGTTTCGGAACATTCAGTGTTGGTAAGCGTGCTGCTCGTACCGGTCAGAATCCTCAGACCGGCGCTAAGATCGAGATCGCTGCCGCGAATGTCCCTAAGTTCAAAGCTGGCAAAGCCTTGAAGGATTCCGTTAACTAAACAGCACAAACAAGTAAAATAGATCGGAAGTAGGAAGCATAAGCAGCCCATCCACTGATCCCGCGCGGGCAGACTTGCTTCCTATTTCTTTCTGGGGCTGTAGTAGAGTCGGTTACAACGCCGGCCTGTCACGCCGGAGGTCGCGGGTTCGAGTCCCGTCAGCCCCGCCATTTAAAAATATGGGCGAATAGCTCAGCTGGGAGAGCGCCTGCCTTACAAGCAGGATGTCGGGGGTTCGAGCCCCTCTTCGCCCACCATATTGGGGCTGTAGTAGAGTCGGTTACAACGCCGGCCTGTCACGCCGGAGGTCGCGGGTTCGAGTCCCGTCAGCCCCGCCATACATATCAAGAGGTAATCGTTTTGCGGTTACCTCTTTTTTTGTGTCCATTTAAACGGTCGAGTGAAATGGATTACCATGAGCGGAAATCTGAAATCATATAATGTAAAAATGGTAATTTAAGTTTGTCAAAAAGGGTAGGGAGGACTGGCTAGTAAGTGCTGCTCGCAAAATGGGTGTATGACGAGATTTACCCTTCGGCATTTATCTTTTTGGGTTTTGCTGATCAGTGCCACCTGGGACTGCCTTTCACTCG
Organism: Malonomonas rubra; assembly: GCF_003247215.1. Classification (GTDB taxonomy): domain Bacteria; phylum Desulfobacterota; class Desulfuromonadia; order Desulfuromonadales; family Geopsychrobacteraceae; genus Malonomonas; species Malonomonas rubra_A. Next base: position 35,075 of record NZ_QKAP01000013.1, read on the forward strand.
CATCTGCAGCCCTGAGTCTGCTAGGCGACAATAACGGAGCCAATTCCCATCCACACAATTTATGCAGTAGCAGTAGCGCCGCAGGTCATTCCGGTACCGAAGATCGAATCTGTGTTTTCTTTTCTGTGGTGCTCCTCATGGGACCTTGTTAGCGGGATCTTGTGGAACAGAGATGATTCGTCAGACAACTTTCTTCTATATGCAGAAGTGGAGTCGTTGTTAGATAACCCGGGTGTAACAGGTTATGATTATTCTGACCAGACCGAATATCATAACGGTTCCACAAGGCTCTGCCTGTCATGTCACGATGGTGTTACCGCCATTGCCGAGGTTATCAATGGCGGCAGCTTGAATCCATCCGGTTTAGGTAGTAGTAACTTTAATGGATCTGTTTGGGGCATAGGAATGCGGCACGAATACGATTATCGATCTTTCCAATGCTCATCTCAATTCCTTTGTTTTTAGCGATTCCGCCCTCGCTTTGTATGCGACGATCCCTTATCCTGATGTCCCTAATTTCCGGGCTGACTGGACCGAGTTGTTGCCTGGTTTGCTTGATTCGCACAATCGACTGCAATGGGGCGGTTGTCATGAACCACATACCGATATTTATAACGACGGGGTTTATGATTTACCGATGTGGCAACATTGTACCGGTGAAGATGTTGCTGAAATGCCGTTTTCAAGAGCTGTTATATGAGGCCACCGGCCAATATTAATCATAATTAGCGAAGAATTCGGTAGGAGATGATGAAGAAACAAACGCTGATTGCTCTTATTTTTTGTCTTTTGGTGACCTCAGGATATGCTTATATCAGAAGGCGCATTCTGAAATGAGCACACGTGGATAAGAGGCTTCTCCCGAAGAGTTGCCGTGGTTGTCATCGCGGCATGAACATGTCGATTCGGAACGAAGAGCAGACTTGTCTTAATTGTCACGGTACCCCGATCAGAAGACAAAAGATGGTTGTTGGTGGATTATTGAAAAAATCAGCCGAAGGCCGCTTTGCCAACATCGAATCCGAACTGAAAAATCCTTATAAAAACCTAGTGTTAACGACCCAAAGGATCCACAACCCGCTTGAAATTCTGCCAGAAACGTAGCTCAATGCGGCACGGCAAATAGAATGTGTTGATTGACACGACCCACATCTAGTTTTCGAAGAAAACCCTTTCAGCGGGATAACCGGGAAACGGGTCGGCAATTTTGGAACCGAGATTACCGAAGAATATGAACTTTGATATAAGTGTCATGCAAATAGCGCCTACCTGCCAGCCGATGCCACCGACAAGAAGCCTGAGTCTCGTCCGACCAATAAATCCTATCAACCGGTTGAAAAAGAAGGGGCGAACGCCTAGGTTATCAGCCTGAAATAATCTTATGTAGCGAGAAAAGAACGGCCCGGTGATATCTCGATAATCATCTGTAGTGATTGTCATGGCAACGATAACGAGGCAGGTCCCCGTGGGCCACACGGGTTGATCTATCGTGGGTTGCTCGTCGCCAACTACGAGATGGAGGATGGCCGTAACGAAAGCACCTACGCATACGCTCTCTGTTACAAGTGTCATGACCGTGCTAGCATTTTCATGGATGAATGCTTCCCTTATAACTCATTGCATATTATCGGCAATCGTAGCAGTAACCAGCGGCGAATCTCCCATTTCACCTGCCACGATGCACATGGCAGCACCAGTAATCAGTATTTGATCCGTTTCAACACTGATGTCGTGGGAGAATACATGGAAGGTAAGTTGCGGTTCAGTGCACAAGGCGTCGCATCGTGGCACGGTTCCTGTGCGTTGAATTGTCACGGCGTTGAGCATGAACCGAAAGAGTATTGAATCCTGATATCCATGTAAAAGGTAGCCAGCCTCGCCGATCCGCTCGGACGAGGCTTTTTGCTTTAGAATGGAAAGACAAAGGGGATAGCCAAACTGGCAAGCAGCCAGACCAGGATGTTTAGCGGGGTGCCGACTTTCAGATAATCGCTGAACTGATAGCCGCCGGGGCCGATCACCAGTGCGTTTGATTGATGACTGACCGGAGTCATGAAGCAGGTTGATGCCGCCAAGGCCACGGCCATGAAAAAGGGTTGCGGGTTGACGCCAAAGTGTTGCGACAGGTCGTAGGCGATTGGCGCCAGCAGAACCGCTGTGGCTGCATTGCTCATGATGCAGGTAAGCAGCATGGTAATCAGGAACAGCACCCCTAACGTGATCCAGGGGCCGTAGGGGCCGGCCATGTCGGTCAGGTGGGCGGCCAGAAAACTCGAAGCTCCGCTGGTCTCCATCGCGGTACCAAGGGGCAACGTTCCGGCAATCAACATGATGACCGGCCAGTTGATGCTCTCGTAGGCATCGGATAGTTTGATGCAACCGGACAGGATCATCGCGACAGCACCGAGGGCGGAAGCGTGCATGATCGGGAGCAGACCAGCGGTCACCGAGAGGATAACCGTGACCATGATGATGATCGCCAGCGGTGCCTTGTCGGGTAGATAGGGTTCTGGCTTGATGCCACCCAGAAGCAGAAAATCATGCTTGTCGGCAAGGTGCAGGATTTTACTTTCCGGCCCTTCGATTAGCAGCATGTCGCCAAACTTAAGAACCACGTGATCGACCCGCTTGACAACCGGTTCACCTCTCCGCCAGATCGCCAGAACATTCAATCCGTGAGTGTCACGAAAGTGGACTTCCCGCAGGGTTTTCCCGACAAGTTCATTGGTTGGGGTCAGGGCAACTTCCGCTACCTGATTTTCCTCTTTGTTTTCGGCGGCGATAACCTGTGCTGTTCCCGGAACAACTTCAATCCCTTTGACGCCTTTCAGTTTTAACAGTTGTTCCGGCTTTCCTTCTAAAAATAGAATATCGCCTGCGCGCAGTACTAGAGAGCTTCTGGGGGAGGTGATCTTTAACTGTTCACGCATCAGGGAACGGACCTTGAGCTGGAAGTCGGAAGAAAAGCCAGTTTCCTGCAGCGTTTTGCCTATATATGTAGCTTCTTCAGACAGGCGAATTTCCGAGACGTAGGCTTTGAGTTGACTCATTTGCTGAACCGAGGCTGATGGGTTGTCGGGTAACAGTCTCCGACCGATCAGCATCATGTAGCAGATACTGATGATAACCACCACAACGCCAAGGGGAGTAAAGTCGAACATGTTGAACTGTTGTCCCGAATATTCGAGCATCAATTCGTTGATTAAGATATTTGGTGGGGTTCCGATCAGCGTACAGACTCCACCGATCAGTGAACCGAAAGCCAAAGGCATCAAAAGCCGCGAGGCGGCAATTTCAGCTTTTTTGGCGATACCGGTGACCATTGGAAGGAGTACCGCGGCAGCGCCGATATTGTTGATGAATGCTGAGGCAACGGCAGTAAGGCTCATGATGGCCAGTACCAGTTTGGCTTCACTCTTTTCAGCAAAGCTGAACAGCCAGCGCCCCAGATGTGCCGTGACCCCGGTATTGGCGATCGCGGCACTGATGATGAACATGGCGGCAACCGTGATGACGGCGGGGTTGCTGAAGGCGATGAAGGCTTGTTCTGCAGGGATAACGTTGAACAGGGGCAGGCTCAGCAGAATCAACAGGCTGACTAGGTCCATGCGAATCCAGCCGGTGGCAAATAAAAGAATTGCCACGCTCAGAATGCTGAGAACAAGAATAATTTGCATTTGGCACCAGTCGGAAAAGATTAAACGGCTACCGTAGCAATAATTTTAGTCTAACTGGCTGGAATGACAATTTGAAGGGCTCAGGAGCCGAGTATTTTCAGCAACCGGCAACAACTTTCAAAGGGAGAGTGTGCACTGAGCAGGGCGGAAATCAAGGCCACACCATGTGCTCCGCTGTTGCGCACGGCAGAACAATTTTCCCTTTTTATGCCACCTAAACCGTAAACTGGCAGTTTGGAATGGGTACAAGCTGTTTTGAGAGCATCCAGCCCGAGCGGCTTCCCGTAAGCTGCTTTGGATGGGGTGTAAAAGACCGGCCCGTAGGTTACGAAATCAGCTCCCTGCCTTTCAGCAGTGAGAATGTCTGTTACGCTGTGGGTTGAAACGCCGATCAGCTTGTTTGGGCCGAGCCGCTCTCTTGCCACCGCTGGTGGGACCGAGTTCCCGCCAAGATGGACGCCGTCGGCATCGACTGCCATGGCAACATCGACCCGGTCGTTGATTAACAGTTTACAGTTGTAATGTTTGGTTAACTCCCTGATGTCTCTGGCTAGAGGGAGCAGCTCAGCCCCAGAGAGGTCTTTCTCCCGCAGTTGCAACATCGTCACTCCGGCTTCGAGCAGTTCTTCCAGCACCTTGAGCAGCAGTCGAGCCTCGGCCAGTTGCTTTCGGTCTGTGATCAGATAAAGCGGTGGCAGTTCTGACATCAGCAGGCTTGGTTCAAAAAGGCACTGTCCCAATCCTTCCAGACCGGATCATATCCCTTTGATTGGAGCAGCCTTACCATCTCTTCGGGAGAGCGCTCGTCGTTGATGGCGAATTGCTCGCCTTCATGCCCCCCTTCACCATATCCACCGGGGGCAGTGCAGGACCCGGCGCTCATCTGGGTAATCCCGAGCGGCAACAGATTGTCGCGCAGTTGCGAACTCTCGCGGGTCGAGAGGACCAGCCCGGCATCCGGAACCAGCAGCCGCAGCGCACAGATGAACTGGGTGAGCTGTCGGTCGCTGACAATGCTGTTCGGTTGAAAACCGCCTTCTGCCGGACGCAGGCGCGGGAAGGAGATCGTCACCTGGGTGCGCCAGTAGTTGCGAGCCAGGTAGAGTGCATGCAGGCCTGTATAGAAGACGTCGCTCAGACATTCGCCGAGCCCGAGCAGGGAGCCGATGCCGATGCGCCGCAAACCGGCTTCTCCTGCGCGTTCCGGGGCCGCTAGGCGATAGCTGTAATCGCTCTTCGGACCGTAAGGATGCAAATCCCGGTAGAGCTCAGCATCGTAGGTCTCCTGGTAGAGAGTCAGTCCATCGACGCCTGCAGCAACCATCCGCTGGTATTCATCGGTATCCATCGGGAAAACCTCGATTGAAACCGAACCGCAATGGGTTTTGACCGAATGTATTGATTGTTCAAGGAAGTCGATGCCTGCCGACTCGGGCGCCTCACCAGTGAGCAGCAACATGTGGCGAAAGCCCTTGCCGCGCAGCAGTTTGGCTTCGCGCTCAATTTCTGCCATAGTCAAAGTTTTTCGCGACAAATGATTGTCGGCACTGAAGCCGCAGTATTTGCAGCCGTTGTGACATTCATTGGACAGATAGATCGGAGCGTAGAGCAAAATCGTCCGACCGAACCGTTGCATGGTGATCTTATTGGCGCGGATGGCTATTTTCTCAAGTTGTTCGTCGCTGATCTGCGGTGCCAGCAGGCAGGCAAAATCCTCCATGTTCAAGCGCGGGCGGCGCAGGGCCTGATCGATCTGCTGCGGTGTCGCGTTAAGAATCCTGTTAAGGATTTCTGCTTGCGGAAATTGTTGCAGTTGTTGTTCGAAGCTCATGATTTCAATCTCTCAGAAAACCGGTTAGCGGACTGGATGCTTCTGCCTTGTTCCGCTGCGGTCCAAGCCCTGCGAGATAGGCTTCTCGGCCTGCTTCAACCCCTTTTTTGAAGGCACGGCCCATGGCTGCTGGATCGGGGGTGTCAGCCAGTGCGGTGTTGACTAGCACGGCGTCTGCGCCCATTTCCATCGCTTCAGCGGCATGGGAAGGAGCTCCCAAACCGGCATCGACCACCACAGGTACCTTGGCCTGCTCAATGATGATCGCAATATGGTCGCGGGTCCGCAGGCCGCGGTTGGTACCGATCGGTGCTCCGAGCGGCATGACCGTCGCGGTACCGGCTTCTTCCAAATGCTTGGCCAGGACCGGGTCCGCCGGCATGTAGGGCAGCACGACAAAGCCCTCTTTAACCAGCACTTCGGCGGCCTTTAACGTCTCAATCGGATCTGGCAGCAAGTAGTAGGGGTCGGGAGTGACTTCCAGTTTAATCCAAGGCTCGCAACCGGCGGATCGGGCCAGGCGGGCTAGGCGAATTGCTTCTTCAGCATCACGCGCACCGCTGGTGTTCGGTAGCAGTAGATAACGATTGCGGTCGATATGCGTAAGCAGTGAATCTTCCGGGTTGTCTATATCGACCCGGCGCAAGGCTACGGTGACGATTTCGCTGCCGGAGTGTTCCATGGCATCGACCATCGCCTGATTGGAGGCGAATTTCCCGGTCCCGACCATCAAACGTGAGCTGAATTCCCGACCGGCGATGACTAACTTGTCCATAAGATTTTTCCCTGTCTGTTTGGGTAAACTCAACCGCCGCCGACGAACTGGATGATTTCCAGGTTGTCACCTTCGTTCAGTGCAGTATCGTGTGCTTCGGCAGTGAGGATTTTTTTGTTCAGTTCAATGACCACACGCTCCGGCGACAGCTCAAGTTGCTGCAAAAGCTGAATGATGGTCAGCGGGGAATCAAAAGAGCGGCTCTGGCCGTTGATCTTCAGTTGCATCGTTAATCCTTTTACTCCGGCTCTTCGCCCAGCAGCAGCCGCAAGACGGCGTTAGCTTGATGATGTGCGGCGATTCCAACCCGGGGAGCCATTAGTCCGCAACCCGGCTCAGCGGCAGTGGTGCCGTCACCGCAGAGATAGAAGCGGTCGCTGATTTTCAGGGTCTGGATGCTGTTCGAAGACCCGTAACCTGCCATGCCGGATGCCGCAATCAGAGGCTTGTCTTTCATCTGGGTAAGAAAGTTGCTGGTCAGCATCGCCTTTTGTTCGGCAGCGTCGAAAGCTTCAACCAGCACATCGACGCTTGCGAACAGTCCGGCCAGGTTTCCTCCCGTCACCCGAAGATAATGAGCGACAACTTCAACGCCGGGGTTGATGCGCGCCAGGTTGGCCTTTAGGGCCTCAACTTTTGGCAAACCGATCTGGTCGATAAAATACTGCTGACGATTCAGGTTCGATGGCTCCACCACGTCGAAGTCGACCAGGACCAGTTTGCCGACTCCTATTCTAGCCAGAGCGATTGCGATGTTCGAGCCGAGGCCACCGACGCCGGCAATGCCGACGCAGCTGTTTTTGATCTTCTCATGTACGCCAGGAGTGTGCCGAGCCCTTATCAAACGCTCGAGTTCTTCCGTTGACGGTTCTTCGCCGCGTTGTATCAAGACGACCCGGTCGCCATTTTTAAGTGCCTGGTCGTTACTGGTCGGATAACCGTTAACGATCAGCAGATCCGCCTGGGGTTTTTTCTGCTCACGAAGCGCAAAAAGCGACAACTCGCCAGCGATCTCTTCCGGTTGTTCATTGAGATAGATCAGCATAAAAGTCTATAAAAACGAAAAAAGCCACCCAATAGGTGGCCGTCAACATTACAGCTAATGTTGGTTACGACAGCCACTTCCCTACGCCGGTATTAGCCGGATCAGGTTCCAAGGGTCGCTCGAATTTCGAGCTCTCAGTAACGATGACTCCCCTAGGGCTAATGTGAAAGTTGAAACTAGCAGTCTGACGAGTTGAAAGTCAATATCTTTGCAACATTTTCTAGTGTTCTGCGATTGATCTTTTCGACGACTTTGCTTAGGATGGCGAACTCTTCTTGGTTGCTTGAAGAGTTCTTGTAAAGAAAGGAAGAAGAGATGTCGATATCTGAACGTTACCGGCAAATTTGGGAGCAGATCGATACCGAATCGGATCGTCTGTATGAGATTTTGCCCGAGGAAATGGCAAAGGCGTTGCGCCAGGTTGATCGGGCGGTGGAAGAAATGCAGGAATTTGCCGAGACGGTCGGTGAAATCCCGCAGTTTCAGCTGGAGGCAAAACTGTCTCCGGTGCTGTTGAAAGGGCATGAGTGTCTCGATCGGGCGCGGGTGATGTTGGAGGCCGCCGGTCATGAAAAGGAGGCCGCCGGTATCTGGGAACTGGAACAGTTGATCTATCGGTTGTTGAATGATCTGTAACAGATCATGACATAGCGTGTGCAGGGCGTCCAAAGTGACGCCCTTTTTGCTGGCATACACCTTGCTTTACTGGTAGCGGGTTTTGTGAGTTGTTATTTTTGCGTTGCTTGGAGGGTAACGCCTGTCTGCACTGGAGCATTTGGATATTATGCATAAGAAACTGGAAAAAATATTTTACGAAGTCCGTGAGCCGGTTCTAGATTGGGACAATATTGGTGGCTTCGCAGAGGTCAAAGAGATCCTCAAGGAGATGGTCTGCCTGCCGTTGCAGAAGCCGGAAATGATCAAGCAGCATCAACTCGGTATCCCGGCCGGTGTGATGATGTGGGGACCGCTTGGGGTCGGTATCACCATGCTGGCGGAAGCCTGCGCCAAGGAAGCCGGCGCTTCGTTCGTCTATATCAGCGGTCAGGAGATGCTCGGAAAAGGTGAAGAGCTGGTTGAGGCCTTCGATACAGCGATTCACGAGGCACCTTGTGTGCTGTTTATTTCCGATTGTGAATGGCTGGCACCACGGGTCGGTTGCAATTATGAATGGGATCCGGGCAACCTGCGCGGGATCCCGCCGACATTCGCCACCAAGGAACTGAACCGGTTATTTATCGAACAGATTGATCGGATCAATAAAGTGGAAAACGTGATGCTGGTCGGTTCCTGTTACCGTATCGATACGGTCGATCAGGCGATCATCAAAGAAAAGAAGCGCTTCAACCGGAAGGTGTTCGTGCATCCACCACGGGTTGTCGACCGTCGCGGTATGCTCGATATTTACATGGACCAGATGCCGAATCTGGCTGACGATGTCGACCGGGACAAGCTGGCCGAGCTGACCGAAGGCTATGTCGGCTGGGACGCAGAGAGCCTCTGTAAGCGGGCGACGGTCAATGCCATCAAGGAAGATGCGCCGCAGGTGACGATGGCTCATTTTCTCAAGTCGCTAAAAGAGGTCCGCTACTGGCTGACCCCCGATATGACACGGGTTTATCACGAGATTTACGAAAACGATTGCCCGCATCATTACGCTTTTTAGGTCCAGATTGACGTGATGGATCTCTACGCAAAACTCGCCGAAATCCATGGCCACTATTGCCCCATGAGCACCCTTGGACTGCGGTTGGGGCTGGAGGCGGCACGGTTAGTAACAGTGACCAGTCAGGCAGATTGGAACTTCTGTTACCTGGCACGCACCTGTGCTGCCGACGGAATTGCCATGGCCCTAGGGGAAACGGAACGGTCGATTGAGTTCTCCGTTGATCCGCAGGGACAGCATTTGCTCGTTTGCCGCTCGGTAGATGGCAAAGAGTTGTCACTTGCCCTCTCTGCTGAGGCACTGCAGTTGGCCAAGGATTACCACGGGTTTGATGACGACGGTAAAAGCCGACAACTTCACCTGTTAAGAACAATTGCCAGCGAGCGTCTGATCGACATGTCAGGACCGACCGAAAATGTCTGATTCCATATTTATCCAGGTGTTCAATGTAATTCAGGACGAAATCCTGAAGATGTGGTGGTTCTTTCTGCTGTCGATCCTGCTGGTGGGAATCATCAAAGGCTACAAAATTGATCTGCGGATTCGTGATTCGATCAACCGGGCCGGTTTTTGGGGGATTCCGATTGCCGTGGCTGTCGGAATGGTTTCTCCGCTGTGCGCTTGTGGCATTCTGCCGGTGGTGATCTCTCTGGCGATGATGGGAACTCCATTGGCGCCGCTGATGGCGCTGCTGGTTACTTCGCCAGTGATGGGACCGGATGCCCTGTTACTGACTTATCGCGGACTGGGTGCTGATTGGGCGCTGATGAAATTCGTCGGTGCCGGGATTCTCGGTCTGACCTCCGGGATGTTGGTGCTGTGGCTGCAGAGAAGCGGTTATCTCGCCAGCGATATGGTGCGTTTGCAGCCGGTCTATAAGGATGATGGTACCTTGGCGACGGCTGCCGAGATCGGCGCCGCGCATGGCATCAAGGTCAAGCGGATGCAAGTGATACCGCGTGACAGCAGGGTACGGTTTATTTTCGATCGCACCGTCGATGCCGGTCTGTTTGTTGGGAAGTACCTGCTTTTGGCGATTATCCTTGAAGCGATTATCGTTACGCTGGTGCCCATTTCCTGGATTACCTTTCTGGTCGGTCAACATAATTTTCAATCGTTATTCGCCGCAGCGTTTATAGGCCTGCCATTGCCGACCAATCAGATCCCGATTATCCCCATTATGGCAGGGCTGCTGGAACGAGGGATCGACACTGGTGCGGGGCTGACTTTGTTGCTGGCCGGCCCGGTCACCAGCCTGCCAGCGATGCTGGCGCTCTGGGCAATGTTTCAGAAGCGCTTGGTGCTGGTTTTTGTTGCGCACGCCTTATCAGTCTCCATTCTACTCGGCTGGATTCTGCAGTCGTTTCTTTAGGGCACATGATGCGCTGGTTTATTTTTGTCTTCATGTTCATCGCCCTGTCTGCTTGTGCCCAATCACGTAAGATTTCACGTCAGAGCTATTCCGATCTGGTCATTGCTGAAGATACGCTATGGAGCGGTTCGATCCTGATCGACGGCCAGGTTGAGGTGCTGCACAACGCCAAGTTAACGATTGCACCAGGAACGGACATCGCTTTTTCCTATCGGGATGAAAACCGTGATGGCCTGGGGGACGGGACTCTGATCGTTAAAGGGGAACTGGTGGCGGTCGGCAGCAAGCAGCAGCCGATCCGTTTTCGGAGCGCTAAAGAGAACCCTCAGCCGGGAGATTGGCTGGAAATAGCGGTCGATTTCTCCAAGGAGGTGCATCTTCGTTATTGTGAGATCCGTGATTCCGCCTATACGTTACATGCCCACTTTACCAACGGTCTGGTTGAAGACTGTCATATTCATCACAATATTGATGGTTGTCGCATCGGTCAGGCGACAATGGTTCTGCAACACAACCTAGTCGAGCATAATACCGGCAAGGGGATTAATTTCCGGAACTCGCGGGTCAAGGTGCTCAATAACCTGATTCGCAACAATACGGCAGGGATTTTCCTGTTCGAAAACGATCAGCCCTTTGAGATCAGCGCCAACAATATACTCGATAATCAGTATCAGCTGCGGTTGGGGGATTTTTATGTGGCGGATGTCGATCTGCACGGTAATTGGTGGGGAACGGCGGACGAGGTTGCAATCAGAAAAGGAATTTACGATCGGCAGGTCGATCCGGAAATTGGGGTTGTCACGATTGATCCTTCCCCCACGCCGGTAAATAATGCCGGTCCGCGTTAGATCTGGCGGTTAAATTGCAATGAATTGAGATTCTCGAGCAATTTGTTTGTTTCGTTACGAAGGTTTGTCGTTGTTTTTGACAAGACGCGGGTAGGTTTTGACGGTTTTTTGCCACTATGAGGCTGGTTTGAAAGTTTTTCGGCCAATTATCCTTTTGGTTATGATGTTTCTGGCTAATCCTGTGTTGGCTGCCGAGCAGAGACATCTACTGATTGATAAAAATCAGCGCTGGCAGGGGACGGTCGAGCTTGATCGGCCGGTTCTTGTGGCGGTTGACGCCCGGCTGGAAATTGCTCCCGGAGCGCGGATCAATGTTACGGCAAAGAAGGTCGTGCTTAAAGTTGAAGGCGAACTGGAGGCTCTCGGATCGGTTGCTCAACCAATCCGCTTTGAAGCGCCTCACGGTTGGTTCGGGATAGAGCTCCAGACTACAGAAAATAGCCGTTTTGAGCATGTGCAAATCGAAGGGGCGGAATCTGGAATTGCTGCATCGCAAAGCCGGTTCGAGGTAAGGAATAGTCTTTTTAGTAGTTGTAAAACGGCAATCAAACTAGATCGTCAATCTGAATCGGAGATTGCGCAGAACGAGTTTGTCGATAATCAGACCGGCATCGATATCGGAACCCGTTCGCAGGGAGTGGTGAAGGAAAATTTATTTAAAGGAAATGCGGTGGCGGTTGTAGCCAGTCATAACAGTACCGGTATCGTCCGCGAAAATCGTTTTATTGCCAATCAGCAGGGAGTTTATGTACAACATCTTTTTCCTGGGACGATGAATGAAAACAGTTTCGAGCAGAATAAGACAGCGGTTATCTGCGACCAGACCATGGCCAGCCCGCTGATTACCGACAATCGTTTTGTCGGTAATGAAAAGGGGATTGTTAATCTGCTGGCGTCCAAACCGCAGGTGCGAAATAATTTGTTTCACGATAATGATATCGCCCTCGTGAACAATCAACTTGGCAGCCCAGTGGTTGAGAAGAATCTGTTTGTTGGTAACCGATTGGCGATCAAAAGTGAGCGGCGTTCCGCACCGCAGATAGAGTACAATCGGTTTCTGGAAAATGATTTAGCACTGTTCTGTGACTATCTTTCCTATCCGACGGTTAAACAGAATAATTTTATTACGAACAACATGGCGGTTAAGCTGGGTGACCATCAGAGTGCCGATATGGAGAAGCAGGGAGCTGCCGATAAACAGACGGAAAAAATACTTGCTGCTTCCGGGCGTCAAGGCAAACCAGCTGTTTTTCACCCTGCCTCTGGAATCGTTGATGTAAGTTTAAACTGGTGGGAACCTGATGTGGAAGAAGAGATCGAGAAGTTCTTTTTCGACCGTTCTCAGGAGAAATGGGTGCTTGATGACGCGACCGGTAAGCGTTATCTTCGGGATGAAATATCTTTTCGGCCAAGGTTGACGAAACCGGTTACCGATGCCGGAAGAAAATATCAATAGGTGAGGACTGGATGGAAAAGAAAAAAGAAACGGAAGTGAAACTGGAAATACAGATAGATGACGATGTCGCCGCAGGCCAATACATTAATATGGTGGTTATTAATCATAATGACAGCGAGTTTGTGCTTGATTGTATCTTTTTACAACCGCAAGCGCTGAAGGCAAAGGTGCGCTCTCGGTTGATTACCTCGCCGCGCCACGCCAAGCGACTGTTGTTGGCGCTGCAGAACAATGTTGTCAGTTATGAAAAGAAATATGGTGTCATTAACCTTGATGAAGGGAAACAGGCACCGGTTGAAAAATCTGACTCCCCGGTACATTAGCTGTTGAGGAAGGATGAAATGATGGCCTGGATCAAAAAGAAGATTGTGTTTCTGTTTCTGTTGTTTCTCACCACTTTGCCGGTAACTGGATTCGCCTGTGTCGGAAAGACTCTGGTTGTCGGTTCGACCGGAGGAGTGCAGCAGGAACTGTTAGCGAATATGCTCGCTCAACTGATCACTGAGCGGACCGGAACTTCAGTCAAATTGGTAAATCATGACTCTAGCCAGAGTGCACACCAAGCGTTGATGAAAGACGATCTGGATATTTATGTCGAGTATACCGGAGTCGGGCAAATTGAAATATTGGGTGGTGAGCCGATTAACGACCCTGAACTGCTGTATGAAGCGGTAAAGAAACGTTACAATGAAGAGCTGAATATTGTCTGGCTCAAGCCGCTTGGTTTTGAAGCCAATATTGTGGATCTTACTTTACCAGCACAGGCGGTTCCGATAGCGAGGAAGGATACACTGAAAAAATTTCCTGCTCTGGCGCGTTTGATCAACAAATTGAGTGGAAAAATTAATGCACGGACAATCGCCCAGCTTGAAGAGCAGACTACTTCACAGGGAGTAAAAGAGGTTGCTCGGGGGTTTTTAAAGCAGAATCGGCTGATCTGATTTAAATCCGTCAAAGACAAAAACACCAAACCGCCCGGTCAGTATGACTCGGACGGTTTGGTGTTAAAAGGTCCTTCTGGTTGTAGAGATTAATTGGAAATCTCTTTGTCTCTGACTTGGTTACGACCACGATTTTTGGCTTCGTAGAGAGCATCATCTGCGACCCGAATAATCTCATCGATCGAGCCTTCATCCGTACCATCATAGCCCGCCACTCCGAAGCTCATGGTCAGTTGATAATTTTCCATCGGTGCAGGCAACTTCATTTCGGTAGCAAGTTTCCGGATCCGTTCAGCGACATCATAAGCGGACTCCAGATCGGTTTCCGGCAGTACCAAACAAAATTCCTCCCCGCCATATCGCGCTGCAAGGTCATAGGTCCTGAGTTCATCCTGCAGCAAATCGGCAACATTGGTTAAGACTTCGTCGCCGATCTGGTGACCGTAGTTGTCGTTGACTTTTTTGAAGTGGTCGATATCAGTCATAATCAAAGAGAGTGGTTTTTTGTTCCGGAAGCAGCGGTTTAACTCCACCTCAAGCTTTTCATAGAGATGGCGGCGATTGTAGAGGCGGGTCAGCGGATCAGTTTGAGCCAACTGCAGCAAAAGTTGATTGCTGCGGCGCAACTCATCCTGCAATGTTTTGATCTGCATTTGGACATGCACGCGTGCTACGATTTCCGCTGGCTCGAATGGCTTGGTAATGTAATCGCAAGCGCCAGATTCTAAACCACGGATTTTCGTGCTCAGGTCACCATGACAGGTCAGCATGATGATCGGTATTGCTTTTAAATCTTCTCGAGATTGCATCATGGCGAGAAATTTCAATCCATCGATGCCAGGCATTTCGATATCGCATAAAACCAGATCAACCTTGTTGCTGACGAGCAATTTGAAGGCTTCGATGCCATCGGCAGCCGTCAGGATTTTGGAAAACAACCGTCCATCAGCAAAAATCTGCTCCACCTGGGTGCGGATTGCCTTGGAATCATCGATGATAAGTAATGAGCGATTCATTGATATGCGCTTATGGATATATGCATTTATAGTAGGGAGCTTGGTTGATTCTAATTTCAGTCTATCCGCAAAGTAAAGATTTTTTGGAGAAATTTTTCCCGAAAATTAGTAAATGTAGCAGGAGGCGATTGAGCTATTAATTTTATTGGCTCTAGATTGGCAGACCTTTTCTGCTAATCTAGAGCCGCATATCAAATTATCTTACAAATCTAAATTCGCTCTTATCGCCCTAGTCGCTCAAAGGTTCGAATCAGCATATCTTCGGTTGTTTTCCAGTCGACACATTTGTCAGTGACAGAAACTCCATATTTTAGCTGGCTTAAATCTTCAGGGATGCCCTGGTTCCCGGCTTCCAAGTTGCTTTCGATCATCACACCATTGATCGCTGTAGTGCCAGAAATGATCTGCTCAACAATGCTGTCGAGCACCTCCCCTTGGCGCTCGTGGTCTTTGTAGGAGTTGGCATGGCTGCAGTCGACCATGATTGATGGCGGAAGCCTGTTGTTTTTTAGTAGTTCGCTAGTATCAGCGATGTCTTGTGGCGAGTAATTCGGCCCGTCGTTTCCGCCGCGCAAAACAATATGGATGTCCGGGTTGCCGGTCGTTTCTACAATGGAACTGCGACCCTCGTAATTGATCCCCAGAAAGCTGTGTGGTTGGCAGGCCGCTGCCATGGCATCGGTTGCAATCTTCAGTCCACCGTCAGTGCCATTTTTGAAGCCGACCGGAAAAGAAAGGCCGCTGGCCATTTCGCGATGGGTCTGTGATTCGGTAGTACGGGCACCGATAGCTCCCCAACTGATGATGTCAGAGAGATATTGCGGGATGGTTGGCTCAAGCATTTCGCTAGCAATCGGTAACCGAAGCTTGGTGATGGCATTGAAAAGCTGTCGGGCGATGCCTAGTCCCTTGGAGATTCTGTGGGTACCGTTCATGTCGGGATCGTTGATCAAGCCTTTCCAACCTACCGTAGTGCGCGGTTTTTCGAAATAAACGCGCATGACAATGAACAGCTTTTCCTTTACTTTTTCAGAAAGCTTGGCCAGGCGCTCCGCATATTCGAGGGCTGCTTTCGGGTCATGGATGGAGCAGGGACCAACGACAACGATCAGACGCTTGTCTTCACCACGCAGGATTGCTTTGATGGTATTGCGGCTGTTGTTGACAAAAACTGCATCTTCTGTGTCTAAGGGGAAAACCTGCTTCAGGTCAGCAGGGGCGATGATTGGAGTGACTTCGCGAACGTTAAGATTGTTTGTCTGAACCATGGTTTCCTCGCAAAATAATATATATGTCGTAATTGCAGAAAATGAAAAGTTGTCTTAATCTATCGGCTTTCCGCATTAAAGTCAAAGTTTCTGCGGGTTTGGGAATGTCGAACTACGGTTTGACAGGTTTTTGCAGGTTTTGTATAAGTATATAAAATTACGGTAAATTTACTTCGTTTGTTAGGGAAGGTGGGATGTTATGGGTATGCTAATCGTTGCGATTGCCAGGATTATCGATCTGGCTTTCAATATTTATATTTTTATTGTCATCGCCCGTGCGCTGATTTCATGGGTCAACCCGGATCCGTATAATCCGATTGTCCGTTTTTTGCATAGTGCAACCGATCCGGTCCTCTACAAGTTACGTAAAATGCTCCCATTTTTGCGCGCTGGAAGCTTCGATTTTTCACCGATCGTGTTGCTTTTACTCTTGTCCGTCATCCAGCAGTTGGTGATGTCATTCCTGATGCAGTTGGCATAATTGTTTGCTGATCAAAGAGGATAATAAATGCGTATTACTCCGATAGAAATTCAGCAACATCAGTTCAAGAGCCGCCTGCTGGGGTACGACACAGCAGCTGTCGATCATTTCCTCGAGATGCTTGCTGATGAACTTGAGCGTTTGCACAAGCAGAACAATGAACTTAAAGAGTCTCTGGCGCGAACCCGGACATCGCTTGAGCAGATGCGCGATCGTGAAAAGGCGCTTCAGGAAACGCTGATGACTGCACAGCGGGTGACAGAAGAATTGAAGGAAAATGCTCGGAAAGAAGCCGAGATCTTGGTCGCCGAAGCTCATCTTGAGGGGGAACAGGTTGTCCGGGATGCCGCCGAACGGCGAGTCCAGCTGATCAGCGAAATTCAGGAATTGAGGCGGCAAAAGATCTCGTTTGAAGCTAGTTTACGGTCGTTGATTGAAGGTCACCTGAAGCTTCTCGATCTTGATATCCTGCAAATCGAAGCAGATGAACATCAAGCAAGGCTACTCGATCAAGTTTCTTCTGGACTGCCTTTCGATAAAGAGGGCGATCAATTTTGAGTTATCCGTGTCTGAAAGAAAACGTGGTCGGGGTCATTTTGCAGATTCAGGTTCAACCTCGTTCGAGCCGCAATCAGTTGGTCGGTCTTCAGGGTGATGCCCTGAAGATCAAGCTGACTTCTCCTCCTGTGGATGGTGCTGCCAATAAAGCATGCTGTGCCTTTTTGGCAAAGGTTTTTGGAGTCGCCAAGGGAGATGTTGAGCTTGTTGCCGGGGACAAATCGCGGCAAAAAAGAATCTTGCTCAACGGCTTGGATTTGGCGACGGCAGAACAAATACTCAAATCCCAGCTTGAAGCTGCGTCTTGACAGCGGTTGTTTCTGGTTATATTATCTCCCTTCATTTCTGTAGAATAAAAAAATAATTGCAGGAGTAGATGGTTATGCCGTTGTATGAATATCAGTGTGAGTCGTGCGGACTACAATTTGAAGTCCGGCAAAAGTTTTCTGATGATCCGGTCAGCAAATGCCATGAATGCGGCGGACCGGTCAATAAGCTGATCTCGCAAGGGGGATTCGCTCTGAAAGGCGGGGGATGGTATCAGCAGGGTTACAGCCAGAAGCCTTCTTGTGGTAGCCAGAAGAGTGAAGGCTGCGCTGGGTGTCCGAACGCTGTTAACAGTTGATCCGGTAAAATGATCAGTCTGTAGCCCCGCATCAGCTTTGCGGGGCTTTCTTATGTGACCCCTGTCAAGACAAACTTTCCTGTTGTTAAAGACTGAAGGCGTTTGAGCAATATCCCTTTCTCATTCGTGTCCTTTAATCGCCAAGTACCAATCCGGTACGCCCAACGAACCTCACCCTTTTCGTTCCGCCACCCGAAGTGGACAAAGTCCCGTCGCGTCAGACCTGTTTATGTTGCAGGTCGGTAGGCTCTTTGTTCGATGCTCAAGCACCAGAGGATAATTGCTGATTTTTTTGCCGAAGCAGCAGTCGCCTTTTGTGGAATACCGGTTTTGTTGAGCAGTTTGTTGTATAGTTCGCCAGCCTTGTAACCTTTTGCTCGCCATATTCAGGCGGCTTCTATTAGCAATGATCGTAAGCGTTTTTGTCCAACTGGCATTAAATAACAACGAGGTGTTTTCTCACCGCTGTGTCGAACTGTTGGTGCAAATCCAAGATAACTGTTGACCTTTTCTGCACGGTTAAATCGTTCAGGGTGAAACGGCTCAAGATGAAAGGTTGTGGCGACAACCTTGCCGAGCCCAGGGACTGTTGTGAGTACTCGAATCACCGGCCGATGACTCGGGCGCCGGTTGAGTTGTTCCGTTGACCTGCCACTTCACTCAGCTTTCGTTGAAGAAATTCCAGCTCTCACAAGTGGCTGTCAATGGATAAGCGCCCCTCGGGCAAAAGAGGGAGTGCGGCGAGGTGGGTTTTGAAATCCGAGCGCCAGTTCTTGACAGCAATTGTTTCCTCGAACCCGTGACAGAGGAGAAAACCCTTAATCCGCTGTTTGCATTGGCGAGTTCGACCTGGCATCGGATGCCGACGACGCAACAAGGCTCGATGAACCTCCTCCTAGGCTGAAGGTAGAGATAGGGCGAATCAACTTTTTTTGTACAATAGTGAGCCAGCTTCAAACAATCGAGCCGATCCGTTTTGGAATCAGGACTGACGCTTCTTGGAATTTTACTCGGGGCTGTAACAATCACAGGGAACCCTTCTACCTGTAAAGCACGAGCCAGGGAAAAGCCAGTCAGTCCTGCTCCATAGGTAACTCCCACAACGTGAATGTTTAGCTGGCACAATGTTTTACAAAAACTTCCGGGCAAGCAAACCGTTGTGAATGTAATATGTTCTGTCGTCTACTCTGAGCAGAGCGAAATGGTAACTACGCTTGTGGACGTCCAAGTCGATCCAGAACGGTTCCGCTTGATGTGTCGAGAGAAAAGACTGCAGAGCAGATAAACTCTATCTTGCCATACTGGCCTCCTGACTTGTTCAGAAATGCGGATTTCTTTCAAGTCTACCGTGGGGGCCAACATGGTATTTTCTTTTGTTCATCAGTCATTAAATTGCACTTCGAAAGTCAGTGTGAAAATACCGGTCGGATCGAAATCCTTCTCCCGTCTCCATTGGACTTCCGGTTTTAATTCTATAAACAACCATTTCTTGATAATACGTTGCCGGTATTTTATGAAGCTATCATATTCGGTTACATGGTTTTGCGGCCGTGTTTCGCCAACCACATATGAACCGATTGCCAGGGCTTTTTTGTGGCTGAAAGACTGTAGCCACTGCCCCATTGTCAGCCACTCGTAACCGTTGCTCGATTCGGAGAAAAATCCTCGTCCGGTTGTCCGGATCAGCATTGATTTGTTCAGCGGCAGATCGTAATCGATGCGGCTCTCTTCGCCGAAGCCTTCCTTGTTCTCCCAAAAGACTGCTTGCGTCAAGGTCAGCAGCGATTCCTGTGCGATCGGAATCGAATATCGGACACGCGATCCCAAATGTGGGTTGAACTCATTTTCCAAATCGATTTTGATTCTATGGGTTAGGCTGAATTGTGTGTTTCGTTCCTGAGTGTACTGCAGGGCTAGGCTGGTATCCTGGCCGTTGGCGAGCTCTTGATTAATCCTCGAGTCTTTGAGGGCTTCATCGCGTAAATCCTCATCTTCGCTGGACAGAATTAAATGAAAGCGATTGGTCAGGTTGGGAAGGTAGAGCTGTGCTTTGACCTTTCCTTTAAAGCTAAGCTTTTCACCATCTTCAGCGATAAGTGAGCCGCGCAACCGCAGCGAAGTGCCTGCAATCTCTTCATCCAAACGTGGGTCCTGGAAAAAGTTATCGAACCATCTGGCCGGAGTCGACAGCGATTGGGAAATTTCTTTATGGGTTTTGTCAACCAAGGTAGTGCCGGGCGTCTCCGTATTCTCCTGTGCGTTGCAATATTGGGCTGTGGATAGGAGCAGGAGTAAAAAAAGCAGAGTTGTAATCGGGAAAAAGCTGGTTTGCATAAAGCAATCCCCTGTTGGAAAAGTATATGTGGTACAGGTGCTTCAGCGTCTTTACATTCGCTAAATGCTTACGTATAGTTTGGCATCCAGCTTTTGAAAATTAAGCATCTCCACTCATTTAAGAATGATCTCACTTGGCTATAAGTATAGCAGTTATGGAGGAGTTACGTGGCTCAAGTTATCGATGGTAAAGCAATTGCGGCAGATTTAAGAGAAGAAATCAAAGCAGATACGGCCGAGTTGGTGGCCCAGGGGGTCACTCCCGGATTAGCGGTAGTACTGGTGGGCGAGGACCCGGCTAGCCGGGTTTATGTATCAATGAAAGAAAAAGCATGCGCTGTAGCGGGGATATTTTCTGATGAACATAAGCTGCCAGCCGAAACCACTGAAGATGAGCTTTTGGAGTTGATCGACAAGCTGAATGCTGACGAGAGGATCGATGGCATTCTGGTTCAGTTGCCTTTGCCCAATCATATCGACGAATCGAAGGTGCTCGATACCATATCGCCGAAGAAGGATGTTGACGGTTTCCATCCATACAATGTCGGTCGACTGGCGACCGGTAACCCGCTGTTTCAACCCTGTACCCCTTACGGAGTCATGAAGATGCTGGAGCGTACCGGTGTTGACCTCAAGGGGAAAGAAGTTGTTGTTGTCGGGCGTTCCAATATCGTCGGCAAGCCGGTTGCCCTGATGTGTCTGGCCGAACATGCCACCGTTACCATCTGTCATTCCCGCACCCAGGATTTGCCGGCTAAGGTTGCCGCTGCAGATGTGGTGATCGCAGCTGTCGGCGTACCGGAAATGATCAAAGGGGAATGGATTAAGGAAGGCGCTGTGGTGATCGATGTTGGTGTCAACCGGGTAGGAGAGAAGAAACTGGTCGGAGATGTCGAATATGACGCGGCATTCGAGCGCGCATCTGCGATCACACCGGTGCCGGGCGGTGTCGGCCCGATGACCATTACCATGTTGCTCTACAATACTGTGGTTAGCGCCAAACGACGGGCGGGGGGAAAATAGGAATTTGAATGATTATCAGCACCCCGAAAGGGCGCGAAGAACTCGCGGCTTTGCTCGCAGAATACCACTCCCTGTATATTATCGGCTGTGGAGCTTGTGCAACGGTCTGTAAAGTGGGTGGCGAGGACGAGGTCTTCGCTACCCAGGAGTGGCTCGAGGAAAACGGGCATGAGGTGGTTGGCAGCATGGTGCTCGAAGAAGCCTGCCATATCATGCGCGCTGCCCGTGAGCTGCGTCGCTGCAAGGCCCAGATTGATGAGGCTGATGCTTTGCTGATTCTTTCCTGTGGCGCTGGGGTGCAATCGATTTCCAACTGTGTCGACAAGCGTGTGTTGGCGGGGGTCAACTCGCTGTTTCTGGGGAATATCCGTCGCTTTGGCGAGTTCGAAGAAAAATGCTCGCTGTGTGGTGACTGCATCCTCAGCGAAACGGCCGGAATCTGTCCAGTAACTAACTGTGCCAAGGGAATGCTGAATGGTCCTTGTGGCGGTATGGAAGACGGGCATTGCGAGGCGGATGAATTACGTGACTGTGCCTGGCTGAAGATCTACCAGCGTTTGGAAAAGCAGCGGCGGCACGGGGTTTTCGAGCGGGTGGTCGAGCCGAAGGATTGGGCCAAGAAGTTCAAACCGGGTCAGCATCGGCTCGACAAGAATGGGGACAAGAAATGAGTCGGTTGGCGGACAAGCTGGCTCGCCAGCAGTTTGTTGTGACTGCGGAAATCGCTCCGCCGAAAGGGATCGATGTCGCCCCCGCGTTGGCCAAGGCGGAAGTGTTGCGCGATATGGATGCCATCAATGTGACCGACAACCAGGGGGCCTGTATGCGCATGTCACCTTTGGTTTTATCCCGCCTGCTGGTCGAGCAGGGGTTCGATCCGATCTTACAGATTACCTGTCGTGATCGTAATCGGATGGCGCTACAGTCCGACCTGCTTGGCGCTGCCGCCATGGGGATCGAGAACCTGCTGCTGTTGACCGGCGATCACCCGAAATTCGGAGACCATAAAGCCTCACGCCCGGTGTTTGATCTTGATTCTGTGCAATTGCTCAAAGCTGTCGAGCGTTTGCAACAGGGCGTCGATATGGCCGGAAAACAACTCTCGGAAGCTCCGCATTTTTTTTCTGGCGCTGCAGTTGCTCCTGCTGCAGAACCACAAGCCCTGACCCTGAAAAAGTTCAAGAAAAAGATTAACTGTGGTGCAGAGTTTTTTCAGACTCAGGCTGTTTTTCAGCGCACGCAACTTGAGTCATTTATTGCCGAAGCAAAACAGTTTCAGGTTCCTGTTATACTGGGGGTGCTGCTGCTGAAAAATGTCCGTATGGCAAATTTCCTCAACAAGAATATTCCGGGTGTACAGGTGCCGCAAGATCTGCTACAACGCCTTGAAGATGCAGTGAATCCATTGCAGGAAGGTGTTCGGATCGCTCGTGAAATGGTAGCTCTGGCACGCGAGTTCTGTCAGGGGGTACATCTGATGACATTCGGTCAAGAAAATTTGATACCGCAGATCCTTGCGGAATAATTTGTTACAACTCTGTAGTTCAATAAAATCCAGATACCAGGGAGCCTGCCGATGAAAAAAACCGTACTGAATCAGGTCCACCGAGATGCGGGTGCCCGCATGGTCGAATTCGGCGGCTGGGATATGCCGGTGCAATACTCGGGAGTGCTTGCCGAACATATGGCCGTACGTGAAGCCGCCGGTCTGTTCGATGTTTCTCATATGGGGGAGATCGAAGTCAGCGGTCCGCAGGCCTTCGCTTTCCTTCAGTATGCAACCATCAATGATGTCTCTGCATTGTCCGATGGCCAGGTGCAGTACACCGCACTTTGTTATCCTTCCGGCGGGGTGGTGGATGATTTGACCCTGTACCGCTTTGCTGCCGACAGTTATCTGCTTTGTGTGAATGCTGCCAACACCGACAAGGATTTTGACTGGTTGCAGCAATTGCTCAAGGAAACCGATTACGTTGAGCTGCAACTGATCAATCGCAGCAGTGAATATGCCCAACTCGCGCTACAGGGGCCGAAGGCGGAAAAAATTCTTGCGGAATTGACCGATTCCGATCTGTCTTCGATCAAATATTACTGGTTTGCCGAAGGTGATGTTGTCGGGGTAGCGACGATCATTTCCCGTACCGGGTACACCGGCGAAGACGGTTTTGAACTTTATTGCCCCGCCAAAGATGGGGTAAAACTCTGGCAGGCATTGATGGTTGCCGGTGGACCGTACGGCTTGCTCCCAACCGGGCTTGGTGCTCGAGATACCCTGCGCCTGGAAAAAGCATATGCCCTTTACGGCCATGAAATAACCGCTGATATTTTGCCGCTCGAAGCACGATTAGCTTGGATCACCAAGCTGAATAAGGGCGAGTTCGTCGGTTCGCAGGCACTCATTGCGGCTAAAGAGGGCGGTTTGAAGCGTAAATTGATTGGTTTGAAATTGACCGAACCGGGTGTGCCGCGCGAAAATTATCCGGTTTTTTGTGACGGCCTCGAGGTCGGCTATGTCACCAGCGGAACGCTGTCCCCCTGTTTAAAGCAGGGGATTGCGCTGGCGCTGGTTGAAGCGGATTGCGCTGATGGAGAACAGCCGTTGCAAATCGGAATTCGTAAGCGACAGGTGGGGACCGAGAGGGTAAGACCACCTTTTGTCTAAAATTTTGTTATAGATCAACTCGTACACACAATTGACTGTCCAGGAGGATACCATGGATTTTCCCGACGAGCTGAAGTACACCGAAGAACATGAGTGGGTTTTGGTCGAAGATGAAATAGCAACTGTCGGTATCACCGATTTTGCCCAGGATCAGTTGGGCGATGTTGTTTTTGTTGAGCTGCCTGAGGTCGGTGACCAGCTGGAAACCGGTAAGCCGCTCGGTGTCGTCGAGTCGGTCAAGGCGGTTTCCGATGTCTATGCCCCGGTCAGTGGTGAAGTTGTTGAAGTTAACAGCGATCTTCCGGACGAGCCGGAAATGCTTAATACCTCTCCCTATGATGACGGTTGGATGATCAAGATCAAGCTGGACGATCCTGGCGAAGTGGAGGATCTGATGGATGCCGCTGCTTACCAGGAGTTTATCGAGCAGGACTGAGACGGCCCCTGATCGGCTCATGTTGTGATTCCATCAGATTGTACTGCTGAGAGGATACCTATGCGCTATTTGCCCCACACCGAAATGGATATCCGGCAGATGCTGGAAACTATTGGTGTTAAAAACATTGACGAACTGTTTTCCGGTATTCCCGATTCCTGCCGGCTGCAATCGCCACTCAATCTGCCTTCTGCCCTTTCGGAATCGGAGGCTGTGGCGGTTTTAAAAACATTGGCTGAGCGGAACGCCAAGGTTTCAGAGTGGGATTCCTTTCTCGGTGGTGGGGCGTATAACCACTTCATTCCGGCGGTCGTCGACCATCTGGTTAGCCGTAGCGAATTCTACACCGCCTACACTCCTTATCAGCCGGAGATCAGCCAGGGAACCCTGCAGGCGATCTTTGAGTTTCAGACCATGATCTGCCAGTTGACCGGAATGGATGTCGCCAACGCTTCGATGTACGATGGCGCATCTGCCTGTGCTGAGGCGGTACTGCTGGCGCTGCGCACCGGACGCAAACGCAACAAGGTGTTGCTTTCTGAGGCGTTGCATCCGCAGTACCGGGAAACAGTGGCGACCTATTGCCGTTACCTTAATGTCGAACTGATCGAAGTGGGAAGCGCCGATGGTGTTACCGATCGGCAACAGTTGAAAGGGTTGCTAGACGAGCAGGTTGCCGCGGTCGTGGTCGGCTACCCGAACTATTTCGGACAGATCGAAGATCTGCAGAAGCTGGCAGACGCTGCTCATGCTGCCGGGGCTAAATTGATTACAGCAGTGTCTGAGCCGCTGGCCCTGGGACTGTTCAAGGCTCCAGGCGATCTCGGAGCCGATGTGGTGGCCGGTGAAGGGCAGGCTTTCGGTATCCCGCTTTCATTCGGTGGGCCAGGGATCGGTTTCTTTGCGGTCAAGCAGAACGACATGCGCGCCCTGCCGGGACGTTTGGTTGGGGAAACCGTCGATCAGGATGGCAAGCGCGGTTTCGTGCTGACTTTAGCTACTCGCGAGCAACATATCCGGCGTGAGAAAGCGACCTCGAATATCTGCTCCAATCAGGGAATGTGTACTTTGATGGTTGGGATCTTCCTTGCGCTGCACGGCAAGCAGGGCTTGCGCAAACTGGCCGAACTCAACTATTCCAAAGCGGCTTACGCAAAAAAGCAGATTAGCGCACTCGATGGTTTCGCTATTGCTTTCTCCGGTGAGGTGTTCAACGAGTTTGTCGTTGTTTGTCCGGAGCCGGTTGCAGAGTTGCAGAAGCGTCTGGAGGAGCAGGGGATTCTATCCGGAATCGCTTTGGCAAAGGATTACCCGCAACTGGAAAATGGACTTTTGATTTGTGTGACTGAGCAGAACAGTCGCGAGCAGATCGACCGACTGGTCTCTGCCCTGGCAGGAGGTGAACGATGAGCCGTACAGACAGCCGCGGACTGGTTCTCGATGAAAAGCTGCTCTTTGAATTGACCGATCCTGGCCGGGTTGGTTACAGCCTGCCGGCGTGCGATGTCCCGGAGGTAACACCTCAGAAAAGTCTGCAGCGGGATGAGATTGCCGATTTTCCGGAACTTTCCGAAGTTGATGTTGTTCGTCATTACACCCGCCTCTCGACTTGGAACTATGGTGTTGACAGTGGTTTCTATCCGCTGGGCAGCTGCACCATGAAGTACAATCCGAAAGTTAACGAACAGGCGGCGCGTCTGTCTGGTTTTGCCGAGTTACATCCGCAAGCCCCGGAGCATCTCTGTCAGGGGGCGCTGGAGCTGATGTATCGGCTGCAACAGGACCTGGGTGAAGTCTCCGGTTTCCCTGCCATCACTCTGCAGCCGGCGGCAGGAGCTCAGGGTGAATTTACCGGGATGTTGATGATCCGTGCCTGGCACGAAGCGCAAGGCAATAAGCGGAACAAAGTTATTATTCCCGATACTGCGCACGGCACCAACCCGGCATCGGCCGCCTTGTGTGGTTTTGACGTGGTTCCGGTTGCTTCGGATGGGGTGCTCAGCAAAGCGGCAGTCGAAGCGGTAATGAATGATGAAGTAGCTGCGTTGATGGTGACCAACCCGAACACGCTCGGCCTGTTTGAAGCGGATATCCGCGAGATCTGCGACCTGATCCATGAGCGGGGCGGACTGGTCTATTGCGATGGGGCGAACCTGAATGCTTTGATGGGGATCAGTCGGCCAGGTGATATCGGCATCGACGTCATGCACTTCAATCTGCACAAAACCTTTTCCACGCCGCATGGCGGCGGCGGACCCGGCGCCGGCCCGGTCGGTGTGGTCGAAAAGCTCCGTCCTTTTATGCCGGTGCCGATTGTGGTCAAAGAGGGGGAGCGGTATAGGCTCGATTATGATCTGAAACAATCGGTCGGTCGGGTTAAGGGATTTTCCGGACATTTCGGTATCTTGGTACGGGCCTACAGCTATATCCTGTCGATGGGCGGTGAAGGGTTGAAGCGCGCGACTGAATTGGCCGTACTGAACGCCAACTATATTCGGGCGAGGCTGGAGGGGTCGTACGATCTTCCCTTTAAGCAGCGCTCGCTGCACGAGGTGGTCTTCTCCGAGGCGGCCCTGGAGAATGATTGCCATACCCTCGACGTTGCCAAGCGGCTGATCGATTACGGTTTTCATCCGCCGACCATCTATTTCCCGCTGGTGGTCAAGGGGGCGTTGATGATCGAGCCGACTGAGAGCGAAAGCAAACAGAACCTTGATGAGTTCTGCGATGCGTTGCTGTCGATAGCCGAAGAATCGCTGTCGAAGCCGGAGTTACTGAAACAAGCGCCGATCAGAGCCAAGGTCAAGCGGCTTGACGAAGCGACAGCAGCGCGCAAGCCGAAATTGCGCTGGGTAAAAGAATGACGACAAAGGCTGGCATTAAGGTGTCAGCCTTTTTGTTGCTGCTCAGCGGTTTCTTCCGAAGATGTATTTCCCGGTGAGTTGGTACCGGAAGTGGGCCATGATCTTCAGCTCTGGGTATGGATAGTGTTTGCCTAGGGGGCCAAAAGGTGCTGCCCTGTAAACCGCCTGGATCGCTTCGTAGTCGAGAATGTCCGATCCGCTGCTGTTGAGCAGATCGGCATCGAGCAATTTTCCTTCACGATCGACGGTTATCTTCAGCAGCAGGGTACCTTGCTGTTCTTTTTCGATCGCTTCTCGTGGATAGTTCCAAACCCCCTCTATCTGGTTGCGGAACCGGCGAAAAAAAGAAATCAATAGCCCGCGTTCCAGATTCAACCAGACGGTATCCCCAGATTCCAGATCATTTCTCTCTTTGATTTTTTCCTGCGCTGCCTGCTCCGTTCGGACGATCCGACCGAGGGTCGAAGGCGTCAAGTGAGTCAACTGCTCAAGTGATGGTAGCGGTTGGTCTGTTGGGTCCGGCAGCTTTCCATCTTCTTTAGGTGTGGGTTTGCGCACGGCCTCAAGTTGATGCTCTGATTCTCTATGAGTAGGTTGCTTCTTTTCGGCTTTAACGGTTTTGTTTGTTGGCTGTGGCTGTATTGGCTTTGTCGGGGCCGGGCGGGCCGCTTGATCGCGAGAGTCCTCACCTTTGGGGGCCATCTCCTTCTCGACCCGCTGGTTGGCTTCTGCCAGCCGAGAGCTCTCTGGTGGGGGTTCCGGTGATGGTTTGACCGGTTGTTGATCCAGTTCATAGACTTTATTTTCTCTGTTTTCTGGTTTTTCGACTAGTTTGACAATAGTCGGTTGCTGACGCAATTCTGCGGGCTGCTCTTCGTTCAATTTATCCCAGGGAACAAGTAGGACGATTGAAAGGTGTAGCAGGATAGAGAACAGTAATGATACGACCAGCAGTGCTGGGCGATTATTCTGTTGATTGGCGCTGAGACGGTTCGACGTGTCCATAAGTTGGCGATTATAACGACTGTTGTTTGTCTCTGCCAGTATCATCCTGTGGCAGAGAATGAAAAAGCGATTGACCGGCGACGAATCCATTCGGTATAAACGAGGCTATTCCCTTGAAGATCTCTTTATCCTAGGGATTTATTTTTTTCAAATAACGTTTTAATTGGAGAAAAAACAACGTAAAGTGAAGGAGGAGTTAATGCATCTCGTCGATCAAATTAAAGCTAAAGCTCGTGAAAATTTGCAGACCGTTGTCCTGCCGGAAGGTTATGACGATCGTATGGTTGAAGCCTCGGCAAAGATTGTCGCTGATGGGTTGGCCAAGGTTGTTCTGCTCGGCAATGTCGATGCGCTAAATGTCAAGGCTGCCGAGATGGGTGTGACGCTTGATGATGTAACCCTGATCGATCCAAAGAATTCCGACCTGCTTGACGGATATGCCGATAAGTTGGTCGAGTTGCGGAAGAAGAAGGGTTTAACCAAGGAACAGGCGATTGAACTGCTGACAGGTAATGATAACCTTTATTTCGGTGCCATGATGGTGCGTATGGGTGATGCCGGAGGTGCTGTGGCTGGTGCTTTCAATACCACTGGCGATGTTTTGCGTGCGGCCCTCCAGGTGATCGGTACCGCACCAGGGATGAACACCGTCTCCTCGGTGTTCCTGATGGTGACCAATACTCCCGAGTTTGGAGAGAACGGCGTACTCTGTTTCGCTGACTGTGCTGTTAATCCGAATCCTGATGCCCAAGCTCTGGCAGAGATAGCGGTCAGTACCGCGGTGAGCTGCAAGCGTTTTCTCGGTGTTGAGGCGAAGGTTGCCATGCTTAGCTTCTCGACCAAAGGCAGCGCCAAGCATGAGGACTGTGACAAGGTTCTGAAGGCACTGGAGATAGCGAAAGAGATGGCCCCTGATCTGGCGATCGATGGCGAACTTCAAGCGGATGCAGCGTTGCTACCGAATGTCGGGGAGAAGAAGGCTCCCGGTTCCGCAGTGGCCGGAAAAGCCAACACCATCGTATTCCCGGATCTGGATGCGGGCAACATCGGCTACAAACTGGTCGAACGTTTGGCTGGCGCTGAAGCTGTCGGCCCGATTGTACAGGGGTTGGCGCAACCGGTTAACGACCTGTCGCGTGGCTGCTCGGTCGACGACATTGTCAGTGTCTCGGCGATCACTGCAGTGCAGGCACAAGGTTGATTTAGCGATACTTTTTAATCATCTTGAACTGGTAATGGGGAGCGGCTGTAGAACGGCTGCTCCCCGTTTTTGTTTGGCTGGGTTAATTGCGGGAAATTTATATGTTTTTTACATTGAAGAATTCTCTTTCTGGAGGGGTTATGTTAGACTCGTAAGCTATGCCTAGCTTTGTCTGTAAAATAGGAACTGCCGATGGACGTGTGGTTGAAAAAGAATTCGATTCCACGTCGAAAGAGCAGTTGAAAGAAAACCTGCAAGAGCAGGGATTCTACGTTTTTAAGATCCGGCGTAAATCCTTTCAACTTCTTTCTGCTGGAGAGCGGCAGACCGGTCGTTTGAGTGGTCGCCGCTTTCTCTCTTTTAATCAGGAGTTACTCGTTTTGTTGCGTTCCGGTCTCCCGGTGGTGCAGATACTCGATACCCTGATCGGGCAGATGGAGGCTGGCAGTTTTCGCGATGCTTTGACCGATATCCGTGAAGACATCAAAAGCGGCAGTGTACTCTCAGATGCTTTTGTCAAATTTCCGCGTTTTTTCCCGCCACTTTATGTTGCAGCTGTCAAGGCAGGGGAGAAAACCGGTGACTTGCCTGAAACCCTGTCCCGCTTCATGCAATATCAGAAACGGGTAGAAGCAATTCGCGCAAAAGTCAAAAGCGCCTCTTTTTACCCGCTGTTGCTAACCTCCGCAGCGGTTCTGGTTGTTATCTTTTTGATGCTTTTTGTCGTCCCGACCTTTACCCAAATTTATACCGATGCCAACGTGGAACTGCCGTTAATGACCCGCATATTAATGGCTTTTTCCGCACTGGTGAAAAATTACTGGTTCCTGCCGGTATTTGCTGGTGTAGGGGGGGGGATTTCTGCCAGAATGTTGCTGCGTACTTCCCGAGGCAAACTTAAGCTGGACAAAACGATTTTGGTGTTGCCGTTTTTGGGGCGGTTAAAGCTCGATTATGCGCTTTCCGGCTTCTGCAGAACGTTGGGTACGACCCTCGCCAGCGGTACGCCGCTAGTCCCGGCGATGCAGATGTCGCGGGGTACCTTGAATAATTTGAGCTTGGAGAAGGAGATGGTCCAGGCGATCCGGCGGGTTGAAGAGGGGACTTCCCTCTCTGATTCACTGGAGCGGACCGGCTTCTTCCCATCTCTCGCTTTGCGCATGGTCAGTGTTGGTGAAACCTCTGGTTCCTTGACCGATATGCTCAACGATGTTGCAGATTATTACGAAGCTGAAGTTGAACACCGGCTGACCCGATTGACTACGCTGATCGAACCGATCCTGATGGTGACGATGGGGGTTCTGATCGCCTTCATTATTGTCGCCATGTATATACCGATCTTCCAACTGGCTGGCACTGTCGGTTGAGCTCTTGGGATGAAGAAATAAATGAAGTTTAAACGAAAAATGATCGGCCGGATTCTTGTCGATATGGGCGCGATTACGACTGCTGAAATCGACATTGTCATGGAAAAACTGCAGGCTAGCGGAAAAAACTTCGGTGACACCGGAATAATCGAGGGCCTGTTTAGCGAAGAAGAGCTGGCCCAAGCGTTGGCTATTCAGTTTCAGTATGAATACATCGACTTAAGTGATCAGGTGCTCGATCCGGAGTTGTTGTCGCTGTTGCCGACCGATGTGCCGATGAAATACAATCTGGTTCCGCTCGATCAATATGACGGACACCTAGTTGTTGCCATTGCTGATCCTACGAATGTCGTGGCACTGGATAACCTCGAGTTGCAGCTCGGTCTGCAACTCGACCTGAAAATTGCCGCAAAAGGTCAGATCGAACGTCTGATCGAACGAGGGGCTGGGTCGCAGAGGGTTTTGCGAGAAGCATCAGAAGACTTTAAACTGCAGCTGATCAAGGAGACCGACAAGGGGGACGAAGTCCTCTCCATTGAAAAGCTGACGGCAGATACCAGCCCAATTATCCGCTTGATCGACTCAACCCTGTTTGATGCTTTGAAAAAGCGTGCGAGTGATATCCATATCGAGGCGACCGGTGAGGGGGTTGTGATCAAGTACCGCGTTGACGGAGTCCTCTATCAGGCGACCGAAACGATAGACGGTCGCTTTCAGGGGCCGATCATTTCACGGATCAAGGTTATGAGTGAGCTTGATATCTCGGAACGTAGGATTCCGCAGGATGGCCGTTTCAAGGTTCGTCTGGGGAACAAAGCGATCGACTTCCGGGTATCGATCATGCCGACGATCTTCGGTGAGGACGCTGTTATCAGGATCCTCGACAAAGAGTCGATTGCCGCTGACATGAAGGGATTAACTCTTGAAGTTCTCGGATTTGAGGAACGGGAGCGAATCAGGATCCGGAGCCGAATTCGGGAACCGTACGGGATGGTGCTGGTCACTGGACCGACCGGTAGCGGTAAAACCACCACTCTTTATGCGGCCTTGTCGGAGATCAATTCTGAAGAAGAGAAAGTGGTGACCATCGAAGACCCGGTTGAATACCAGGTCAAGGGAGTTGTGCAGATCCCGGTTAACGAGAAAAAGGGGCTGACCTTTGCCCGTGGCCTGCGTTCGGTGTTACGTCACGACCCGGACAAGATCATGGTTGGTGAGATCCGCGATCCGGAAACGGCGCAGATTGCAGTGCAGTCGGCTCTGACAGGTCATCTGGTATTTACCACGGTGCATGCCAATAATGTTTTCGATGTCCTCGGCCGTTTTCTGCACATGGGGATCGACCCGTACAACTTTGTTTCCTGCCTCAATTGTGTTCTGGCCCAACGGCTAGTGCGTAAGCTTTGCCCACATTGTAAAGAACCGATAACTCATGACCCTCAGTTGCTGCGCAATTATGGATTGAGCGAAGAACAGTGTGCTAAGGCTAATTTTCAGGATGCAAAAGGTTGTAAAGAGTGTAATGGATTGGGGTATGTTGGTAGAAGCGCCATCGTTGAATTGCTGGAAATGAACGACGAGTTGAGGGAACGGATTGCAGATAAAAGTCCGGTGTCGGAATTAAAAAAACTGGCTCGTGCCAATGGCACGGTTTTTTTACGCGAGGCCGCACTGGAAAAGGTTTTGCAGGGAGTAACCACTTTCCGTGAGATTGATCGCGTGACCTTTGCGGAGATTTGACCTGTGTTTCATCGTAACTACTTGGGATTGGAAATAACCCGTGATGGTTTGCGGGCAGTCGCTATCCAGCGCCGTGGCTCAGGAGTCGGTTTGAGTGGGGGGCAGACCCTGAAGTTCAGTGATGGGATATTGGTGCCGTCGGTAGTTGAGCCGAACGTACGTAACCCGGAACGGTTTGTTGATGCGGTTCGTGAAGTGCTTCTACCGCTGGCGAAAAAGGAAAAACGGATTGCGGTTGCTTTGCCGAATGCTGCCGGTCACCTTTATCTGCTCGATATTGATACCCCTTTCAAGAGTCATTCAGAGGGCTTGGATATTGTGCGCTGGAAGCTCAAAGAACTGTTGCCGCCAAAGTTGAATCGCTATGCTGTTGATTTTCAGGTTCTGGAGGAACGGGAATCGGACGGCAAACGGATTCTGGCTTCGGTTTTGGCAGAAAATGTTTTGACGCAATATGAAGAGCTTTTGTCGCAGGCTGGTTATTCTCCTGGGTTGATAGATTTTCAGACGTTTAACATGTACAACGCATATCATGCCAGGATTGAGTTGGGAACAGATTTTTTCCTGGTTGGCGTAGATGGCAGTCAGTTCTCCCTGCTGGCCTTTGAAAATCGCCTGCTTGATCTTTGCCGCACCAAAACAATTACTGAGAATCCAGAGCAGATTTTTCAAGAAATTAATCGGTCGATGGTCGGTTATCGGCGATCGCATGGGTCGATGTCGCGAACTAAGATTCATTTGCACACTAACTGGTCGCAGCCGGAAGATTTGCAGGAGGCCGTCCAAGCTGCATTTGAAAAGGATGTCGAACTGTTACCATCCCCCTTGAAATCCTTGCCCGGTTCACAAAGACTGAATGTGATAGATGCTGACGCCAAAGGGATGGCAACCGCTCTTGGCGTTGCCGAGCGGATGATTCAGAGAGTATCGCAATGAGATTAACATTAAATCTAGCCAGCCGACGCTATGTTAATGAACGGGCTCTCAAGCTGTTTTGCCTGGCGCTGACGCTTCTTTTAGTTCTGTTGTTAATTTTGCAGGGTCAGTTATTGTTGCAAAGTCGTGAGCATAATCTGGCGTTTCGAGCGAATATCGAAAAGTTACAGGTACAGCTGAGTGGAAAAATTCCGGAACGCTTTACCAAAGAGCAGATTGCTGTTCAGCAACAGGAATTTGCTCAGGCTAAAGCGATCTTGCAGCAGGACGCTTTCCGTTGGACTGCTCTTTTTGATCGTATGGAAAAGCTGTTGCCGAAAAATGTCAGTATCACCAGTTTCAGTCCTAATTATAAGTCCGGAAGTTTGATGATAAACGGAGTGGCAAAAAATCTGATTGATTTACAGGACCTGCTGGACAACTTGCACGCAGATTCGTTCAGTCAGGTTTTTTTGAAAAACCAAAGCCAGATTGAAGTCCTCGATTATCAGGACCAGAAGCACTTGGCCATACAGTTTTCTATTCAGCTCGAGGGGGTATTCTGACGATGTTGAAAAATCCCCTTCTGAAGACAATCTGGGAGCAGAGTCGCGTATGGGTGTATGTGATCGGAATTTTGGCGTCGCTTTCAATTGTAATCCTTTTCTATCAGACCCAGGTGGTTACACTTGAAACTGAGCAGTTACAGCATCGACAAAGTAGCTTGCAGAAGCAAGTACTGGCCCGAGAAGCGAAACTTTCTGAATCTGGCGTACCGGTTTCCGCTGTTGAACTGATGGAGGATAATCTAAAGCAGTTTTCGCAGTTGATTCCTCCCAAACAGAAATTATCCGATTTCATTGGGGAACTTTTTCATTGGGCGGATGAAGCAAACCTTGAGATCCATCAGGTTTCCTATCAACCGAAAATAGACAAAGAGACCGAGTATCTTAATTACGGACTCAGTTTTTCGCTGCAGGGAACCTACAAACAGCTGAAAAAGTTTATGTATCTGCTTGAGAATTCCAAGCGGATTTTAATCGTTGACAAAATCGGACTGACAGGCAAGCGGAACAAAGACAACTCTACTTCGGTCAACCTGCAGATCAATCTGACCACTCTGTTCCAGGAGGTCCCGAAATGAGCCGTTCACGGGTTTTGCTCCTGTTGATTCTGTTGTTGGTGGCCGCTATCTGGTATGAATGGCAGGAACCCCCCCATCAGCAGAAAGTAGTGAGCGAAAAATCGTTACCGGAGCGTAATGATGGTGTGATTTCGGCTAAGAATGGTCCCGCAGGTTTTGTGGCTCTAGACTTTTCCGGTGGGGATAAGCTTGGCTTCAAACCACCGAGGCGGGACTTGTTTAGGTCGCTGTATAGAGTTCCGGCAGCAACTCCAGTCCCTGAGGCTAAACCGATTCCGAAACCGGTAGAAGTTGCGCCGCCACCGCCACCGCCGGCGCCACCGCCACCACCGCCACCACCGCCACCGCCTACGGGGCTTAAGCCGATTCAGCCATTAATTGTGCTTGGGTTCTTGCAAAAAGGTGTGCAGACAACGGTATTTCTATCGTCACGCCAGGGAGAGATCTTTTTGGTAAAAAAAGGAGATCGTTTTGCAGATGGACTGCTGGTGAGGGAATTGTTCGGAGATAAGGTTGTAATCAGCCGAGGGATGGACGACCCCGGTGTGACATTGACCGTGGAAGAGCATAAAAATCTTCGGGTAGGAATCAAGAGCGCGCCGTCAGGTCGCCCGAATGTACCATCGAATGTACCAGATATAGAGGCTCCTGCCTCGAATTCTAGTCAGCCACAGGAAGGTGCTGGTGAAAACTGATATTTATAGATGTAAGGTATATAAGGAAAATCTGCAAATAGGAGTTTAACAAATATGCAATTTTTGATCAGACGATGGGCCGTTCGGTTCGCTTGTCTATTATTGTTGGCCTCATTGCTTGCAGGCTGTGCTGTCGGTACTCGAGAATTCAAAAAAGGAGAACAGGCCTTGACTGAAGGGAACTACGACCGTGCGGTTACCTCTCTTCTGTCGGCAGTTGAAAAAGACCCGAAAAGTTCGAAGTATCGCCTGAAGCTGAATCTAGCCAGAGATAAAGCCTCACAGACGCACAAACATTTAGGTGATAGCTTCTTTCAGCAAGAGCAGTACCTGTCGGCCAAGCAAGAGTACCAGCTGGCGGTTGATATGGACGGGGCCAACTTTTCTGCTGCAGATGCTCTGTCGCAGACGGTCAAGCATCTGCAGGCGGAAAAAATGACTCAGGAGGCGGCTGCTTTGTTGAAGGAGCGACGGCGTCTGCAAGCAAAGAATACCGTCGAGCAGGCCCTTGGACTGGTTGCTGATTTCCAGCCAGCGTTGCGGTTGAAGCAGCAGATTGAGAAGACCGCGCTGACCATTATTGACGGCGTTGAACTGGAGGTAACCTCCGACCAACCCATAACGCTAAATTTTACCAATGCCAAGCTGCCCGACGTTTTTGAAATCCTGACCAGCCTGTCGGGAATCAATTTTATCCTCGATGAGGATGTGCGTGGAACCAATACGACCCTGTTTCTGGAAAATGCCACCTTTGCTCAGGCTTTGGAACTGCTGTTGAGGATGAACAAGCTGGACAAGAAGATACTTAACAGTAAGACGATTATTCTCTTTCCACAAACCCGGGACAAGCAGAAGCAGTTTGAAGATCAGCTGATTCATACCTTTTATCTATCGAATATCGATGCCAAAAAGGCGGTCAACCTGCTGCGGACCATGTTGCAGATCCGCAAGATATATGTTCACGAAGAACTCAACGCGATCATCGTTCGCGATACCCCGCCGGTTATAAGGCTTGCCGCTAAAATTATTGAAGCGAACGATCGCTCTAATTCCGAAGTTGTCTTCGACCTTGAACTGATCGAGGTCAATCACACCGATACTAGGAATTTAGGTTTGAAGTTAAGTGATTACCAGTTGAGTGGCGGTGTAAGCCTTGGTGGTGAAACGCTGGTTAAATCAGCGTTGGAGGCTGGGGCTACTGTCGCTGGGCTAGTTCCTGGAGGCACCGCAGCAGATGAATTCAGCTCTTTTTATACGCTGCCGACAGCTACGTTCCGATTGGTGAAAACTCAGGTTGATGCAGAGGTGTTGGCCAGTCCCAAAATTAGGGTAAAAAACAAGGAAAAAGCCAAGGTACATATTGGCAGTCGCGAACCGGTTATTACTGTAACCACAAGTGGTACGGACAATGTTTCGGAAAATGTTCAGTATGTTGATGTTGGTGTAAAGTTGGATGTTGAGCCAACGATTCAGTTGGACAACACCATCGTTACAAAAGTAGGTCTTGAAGTTAGTAACGTATCGGGCAGGCAAACAACTGATAACGGTACTGCTGTTATCACTATTTCCACAACGAATGCAAATACCTCATTAACGCTAAAAGATGGTGAGCAAACTATTATTGGCGGTTTGATTCGTGATGATAAGTCGACCACCAAAAACAAGATACCGATTTTGGGGGATCTCCCGTTTATAGGCGAACTGTTCAACGGTACAGACAAAAGCGATATCAAGCGGGAAATATTACTGTCGATCACCCCGCATATTGTCAAATCGGTCACTTTGCCGGAACATGATGTGGCCAGTATCTGGTCCGGCGGGGAAGATGATTTGAAGGATGGCCGGAATTTCGGTTCTTTTGCAAGAGAGTATGAAGCTGGACAGAAAGGATTAGAACCAGAAGTTGATTATCGCCCAACCGATCTGGAAAGTGCCGAAGTGATGCCTGCGGCAGAGGAACCGGGTGGAACAACTACTCCTCCGGTTGTAGAAGAAAAAGCGCCACCTCAACCAGCGCTAGGACAGGGGCCGGCAGAAACTCAACCGGCAATGGTTCCGTCTCCAACCGCGTTGCCAGCGCCAGAGACTGCAGCGCCTGAGACTGCAGCGCCTGAGACTGCAGCGCCTGAGACAGCAGCGCCTGAGACAGCAGCGCCTGGTTTCGTGACCGATTCTGAAGTCCCAACTCCTACAGCTGAGCCTGGTGTTGCTGTGACTGAAGTGCAGATGCCAACCGCTGAACCCCCCGCCGAAGTGGTGCCGAGGGTCTATGTACAGGGTTCTCAACTGGTTAAAGTAGGTGAGACCTTTTCGTTAGGTTTTCAAGTCGATGAAATCAAGGAGTTGTTCAGCGCTCCGCTGTATGTGCAATACGATGAAAACCTGTTCGAATTTGTCAGCGCAACGGAAGGTCCTTTTCTTAAACAGGGGATCAGTCCGACTATCTTTACTCACACTGTCTTGGAAGGTTCTGGTCGGGTCATCGTAGGTTTGAAGCAAGGCGCTGGGGGGAAAGGCGTCTCTGGTAGCGGTGAGCTGTTTATTATGAATTTTAAAGGCAAAACAGTGGGTAAGGGCACGATTGAGACGACCCGGACGAATTTCCGCAATCCGCGTGGTGTTCGTTTGAAGGTCGAGTCGACCGGTCTGCAGATTGAGGTTCAGTAGGTCTGTCGGAATAGGCTGATGCGCAGATTTCGTCTTTTAAATAACTCTGGGCTGACGTTGATAGAACTGGTAATCGCTATGGCCTTGATGGCTATTTTAGCCGCCGTAGCGTTGCCGATGGCAGAGGTTACAGTCGTACGGACGAAGGAGCTGGAACTCCGGCGTGCGTTGCGTGATGTACGGACTGCTATCGATGAATATCACGCAGATTACCAAGCCGCGGTTGAGCAGAAGAAGATTTTTGCCACAGTTGATGCTTCTGGCTACCCAGAAGAATTGAAAGCCCTGGTCGAAGGAAACGATTGGGGGGGGCTCTATCCGTACAAGAAAAAATATCTGCGTCGTATCCCTCGTGATCCCTTTGATAGATATGACGATGGCTGGGGGTTGAGGTCTTACGAGGATGAACCGGACTCCACGGTTTGGGGCGGCAACGATATTTATGATATCTATTCGCAAAGTGACGAAATTGCTTTGGATGGCACTTATTATCGTGATTGGTAAATGATGAGGCGTATCAAGAAAAAAAATAATCGTGGTTTCACCTTGATAGAATTGCTGACCGTTATGGTAGTGATGGCTATTTTAGCGGCAATTGCCGTTCCTTCTTATCGGCGGAGCCAAGTCAAAGCCCGCGAATCGGTATTGGCTGAAGATCTCTACCAGATACGCAAGGCGCTCGATGCTTATTTTGCCGATAATGCCGCGTATCCGGATACTCTTGATCAGCTGGTAAATAGCAAATATTTAAGGGCAATTCCGAACGATCCCTTTACCCGGTCCAGTGATAGCTGGGAGTGTGTTCCACCAGAACCGGCCGACAGCGGTCAACTCGCTGAGGGTGGCTGCTTCGATGTGCACAGTGGCAGTGATCTGGTTGGTGGCAACGGGATACCCTATCGGGACTGGTAAAACGGATGATCCAGCTGTTTAATGTGACCAAAAGTTACGGTGGCGAATCTGCAGCGGTTAAGGATTTGACCATCCAGATCCCCAAAGGCGATTTCGTCTATGTTACCGGCGCATCTGGGGCCGGGAAAACCACCTTCTTGCGGATGCTTTATGCCGCCGAAAAACCGACCAAAGGACAGATCCTGGTCAACAATCAGAATATCACTCGTATCCGCTCCAGCCAGATTCCTTATCTTCGGCGCAAGATCGGAGTCGTTTTTCAGGACTTCAAATTATTGCAGAGCCGTACCGTTTATGAAAACGTCGCATTCGCCCTGGAAGCCCAAGGCAAGAAGCGTTACGAAGTAAGCAAAAAGGTTTATCAGGCACTCAAAGAAGTCGGCCTAGAGCATCGTCTGCAGCGAAAACCACTGGAATTGTCTGGCGGAGAGCAACAGCGGATTGCCATCGCCCGGGCATTGGTGGTCGATCCGCTGATTCTGTTGGCGGATGAACCGAGTGGTAATCTCGATATGGAAGTTACTCTGGATATCATGGAACTGTTTAAAAAGGCCAATGCCCGAGGGACCACAGTGTTGCTTGCAACGCATGACCACAGTTTGCATCAACGCTTTCCGCGGCGGGTGATTACTCTCGAAAAAGGGAAGCTGATCACCGATCAACAATCGCACCATAGCTAGTTTAGTTTAGCTCTGCACTAACTCCGGAGGGTCCAGCTGTGCTGGAAAATATCCGTTACTTTTTCCGTCGGGCAATACGCAATATGCAGCAATGGCCGCTATTGTGTTCTGCGGCAATTCTGACCATGGCTGTGGCTCTGGCAACAGTCGCCACCTTTTTTCTGGTTGTTGTCAACGTTGAACAGCTCGCTGCCAACTGGACACGAGAAATTCAGGTCATTGCTTATTTGGAAGATGCCCCCACTGCGCGGGAACTGCCTGGACTGTTTGCCAAGTTGGAAAATTTTCCTGAAGTTGAAAAAGTCAAATACATTTCGCCCAGCGATGCAATGGCTCGGTTCAAAAGTCGCCTGGCGGATGAGGCCAGCCTGCTTGAAGGGGTAGATCGTAATCTGCTGCCAGCGTCATTCGAACTAATGCTGAAAGCGAAATTTCGTAATCAGGATGGCATTGATCGAGTCATTGAGCGGCTCGACAACACTATAAATGTAGAAGATTTGCGCTATGGGCAGAAATGGCTTGAACGATTTAATACCTTTGTGGGTATGTTGCGCTTTATCAGCCTGATACTCGGCAGCTTTTTGATTTTTGCGGCTCTTTTTATTGTGTCTAACACCATCAAGTTGACGCTTTACGCACGAAGGGACGAACTGGAAATTATGGCCCTGGTCGGTGCGACAATGCGATTTATCAAAATTCCTTTCCTGCTGGAAGGAGCATTGCAAGGATTGCTCGGGGGGGTTGTTTCCCTCGGTTTTCTGGCGATCTCTTTCCATCTTCTGATCAAGCGTAGCTTGACATCCTTCTGGTTAACTCCGACCGATTTGAATCTGCTGTTCATGACCCCTGGACAACAGTTGATGCTGGTCATTGCCGGTGTTATGTTGGGCATCTTGGGAAGTCTTACCTCTTTGCGTAGATTTGTACGCTTCTGATTACTTATGGTTTGTCGGTTTTTTATTTTATTGTTTCTGACGCTGTGTCTTGGGAGCGGTCACGGGTGGGCGGATCTGCAGGATAGTCGAAAGGAATTGCAGCAGATTCAACAACGGATCGAAAATGCACAGATCGATCTAAAACACAAGAAGAGGTCAGAGCTGCAGTTCAGCAGAGAATTGGCGTTGTTAAATAGCACCTTGGAAAAGATTGATCTCCGTATCGATGGTTTGAAAAATGAACAGCAGCTAGTATTGAAGAGGATTTCTAAACAGAAAAATGATGTTGATCGTGCCCAGAAGCACGTCAGAAGTACCAGCAAGCAGTTGGAAAAGCGCTTGATCGCCTTGTATAAGGAGGGCGATCTCGGCCCGTTAAAAATTCTTTTCTCTGCGGACTCGCCCACCGAATTAGTGCAGCAGTATCATTATTTAAGCCTGATTGCGCAGCATGATCAGGAAATGCTCGAGGAATTCAACGCTATGGTTGCAATGCACGAGCAGGCGCTCTCTGAACTTGAAAAGCTGAACCGACAGAAGGCCGATCTGCTTGGAAAAGAACAGCAGCAAAGGCAGGTCGCAGCCGACGGTCGTGGCCTGCAGTCGCGACTTCTGAAGCAGGTCAAGCGAGAAAAACAGCAGCTTAAAAATGAATTGGCGCAATTGAAGGAGC
Source organism: Malonomonas rubra (assembly GCF_003247215.1). Classification (GTDB taxonomy): domain Bacteria; phylum Desulfobacterota; class Desulfuromonadia; order Desulfuromonadales; family Geopsychrobacteraceae; genus Malonomonas; species Malonomonas rubra_A. The sequence goes on from NZ_QKAP01000013.1 coordinate 75,887, forward strand.
ATGCTGAACGTCTTCAGCAGTTGGTTGTGCGTCTGCAACAAGAGCAAAAGACATCGGCTTCTCCGACGGTAAAAAGGGGAGCCGTCAGTTTTGGAGCGGGCAAGGGGAAACTGCGCTGGCCTGTTGTGGGTCGGGTTCTGATTGGTTATGGCACCCAGAAAGATCAGTCTCTGGGAACCTTCTACGAGAGCAACGGCATCGAGATCGGAATAGCGCCCGGATCTTCAATTCATGCGGTGGCTGATGGTAAGGTTGTCTTTTCTGACTGGTTTAAAGGCTATGGAAATCTTTTGATTCTCAGTCACCCAGGAGGCTTCCATACGCTTTATGCTCATGCTGATCAACTAGGAAAAAGCATTGGCGAGAAGGTAGCTGCCGGGGAAGTGATCGGGAAAAGTGGGCTGGGAGGACGCGATAGTATTTATTTCGAGATTCGTCAAGATGGTTCACCGATCAATCCGCTTAAATGGTTGCAGCGTCGATAGGAGAAATTAATGGTTCAATTCAGACTGTGTTTGGCTTTTGTTATGATTTCCCTGGTTGCAGGCGTGATAGTCTGTACTCCGTTTGCTGTGGCCACTAACGAGAAGACCAATTATCAGGCTCTCGAACTGTTTACCGATGTGCTGTCGATCATCCACAAAAGCTATGTTGAAGAAACAGACACGACCGAGCTGATCTATGGTGCGATCAAAGGGATGCTGGCAACACTCGATCCGCACAGCAGCTTTATGACCCCGGACATGTATCAAGAGATGAAGAATGATACCGAAGGAGAGTTCGGTGGACTGGGGATCGAAATCACCAAAAAGGATGGCATATTGGTCGTTGTTTCCCCGATAGAAGATACCCCAGCGTTCAAAGCGGGCATTAAGGCTGGCGACCAGATTGTCAAGATTAATGATCAGCCGACCAAGGACATGGAAGTGATGGAGGCGGTTCGCCTGTTGCGTGGTAAGAAGGGGGATGCTGTGACCATCTACATCATGCGCGAAGGATTTTCCGCTCCTGAAGCGTTTGAAATCGTGCGCGACATCATTCACCTGTACAGTGTAAAAAGCAGACTGTTACAACCGGGCTACGGTTATGTGCGTTTATCGCAATTCCAAGCGCGTACCGGCGAAGATCTGAAGGAACAACTGGCTGCTTTGCAGGAAGCGAATGGCAAACAGTTAAATGGCTTGATTCTCGATTTGCGCAATAATCCTGGGGGACTGCTTGATCAGGCTGTTGCAGTGGCAGACCTGTTCCTGTCTGAGGGGCTGATCGTTTATACTGAGGGACGAGAGGTGGGCAGCCAAGTAGAATTTCGCGCGCAAAATGAAGGTACTGAACCCAGATATCCCCTGATAGTGTTGATTAATGGTGGCAGTGCCAGTGCTTCCGAGATCGTTGCTGGTGCATTACAGGATCATGACCGTGCCCTGTTGTTGGGGGAGCAGAGTTTCGGCAAGGGCTCCGTTCAGTCAATCATCCCGATGGGAGACAACTCGGGGCTGCGCCTAACGACGGCACGTTATTTTACCCCGGCTGGGGTATCGATCCAGGCTCGAGGGATTACCCCTGATATCCTGGTTGCGCCCTTGGTGAAGGAGGAACACAACGGTAATCACTTAAGGGAAAAGGACCTGCAGAATCATTTTAGCCCCTTGGAGAACAAGCAGGCAGAGCCAACAGATGAAGTTCAGCTCGATGAAGAGGATAAAAAAGATTACCAATTGATGCGCGCTCTTGATCTGCTTAAAGGTGTCGACATCTTCATGCAGCACAGCCCGGCTGCTTGAACAAACTATTAGTAAAGATTGCACACATAGATGGCTAGAAAAAAAAACGGGAAAAAGTCGAAAAAGAGTTCCATTTTAAACCGAAAATCCCTATTCCAGTCACAGAAAGTTCGTGTGGCTCTTGCGTCGGTCTTTTTGCTGGCGTTTGTTGGGGTTTGCCTGTTGGCGCTAGGCAGCCTGCGTTCTTGGCTTCTGTCTGATGTCAGCCATTATGAGGAACCAACAGCAATAAAACCGCAGCCTGCGGAACAGATTTATGACTATCAACAGATTTATAAATTGGTCGAAAGTGAATTGCTAAGTGGTCCGCAGTCGCAGGGCTGGCAGAAATTGCCGGTTGAGAAGAATCTGCAGCGGATGAAAATGTTTGGTGACTTTCCCGATCACAACCGTCTGCTCGATCTGTCGGCCAGGATTGCCGAAACCGGTGCCCCGGCGCAGCTCGACTTGCTGCCGCGCATGGGATGTGTACGACTTTACTGGAAGAAAGAGCTACACCTTGAATTACGCTACCGGGTGCCGATCGAGGTGACCAGCAGCAGGCCTCGGATTGCTATCGTGATGGACGATATGGGGCGATCGCTGAAAACCTTCCGCGCACTTCTCGATCTTGACCTGATGGTGACCCCGGCGATTATCCCGGAGACGCACAGCGCGACTGAAGCAGCGCTGTTATTTCAGAAGGCTGGTCGTGAATACTTGATCCATATGCCGATGCAGCCGATCAACTATCCCAGTATAAATCCTGGTAAAAACGCACTGTTGCTTGGGCAGACAGAAACGGAAACTCGGCGTTTGGTGCGTCATTATATGGACCGTGTGCCGGGCGCGGTTGGTGGCAATAACCATATGGGATCGGGATTTACGCAGAATCGTGCCGCCATGCGGATTGTCCTCGACGAACTGCAGCAGGCGGCTCTTTTTTTCATCGATAGTAAGACGATCGGCAACTCAGTCGCATATGATGAGGCACGGCGGATGAAAGTGCCGACCGCATCCCGCAATATATTCCTCGATAACGAAGAGAATATAGCTTATATTCGCAAGCAGATCCGCAAAATGGTGCGGATGTCCGACGAGCGTGGTGAACTGGTTGCCATCTGCCATCCCTACTCAGAAACCCTTGAGGCATTACGGTTAGAGCTCCCTTGGTTGAGGCAGCAGCAGGTCGATTTCGTTCCCGCTTCGACGCTGGTCAAGGTTTACTGATTGCTTTACCCCTTCACGTTCAATCTGAACCCGGTTGAGCACTTTCTGCTACTGTTGATAACTTCGGTCCTCCAGCAGTTCCAATGGAATTTCACCTCTTCAATGGGAGAAAATGATTTGCGTAGCAACTTGTTTTTCATCGGCAGAAATTTTGCCGAAGATATTTGTCAAAATCGAGGTTTGTACGCGACTGGAAAAAAGCCTTTTCCCTTGATGACGATCTGGCGGTCGGAAATTTTTCCCCGAACTTGTTGATGCGGATGAAAAATCCTGCACGATTGAATAGAGAAAACACTCCTGCTCAGCGAAACCTGCCAGCTTTCCATTGCTGATTTCCAAGTAGAATGCGTCTGGCCAGATCTGCCAATAGCAATCGGCTTTTCGCCGCGTAGGCAGTCCTGGTCCGTTCTGGTACATTAAACGGGCCTTCGTTCGGTTATCAAGGAACCTATCAAATCCTGTTCGAATAAAACACATAAAACCTAGAATATTGATCACAAGCAATAGATAGTTTTACATAATACCTGCTCAGACTTTAGACAAAAACTCCCGGAAGGTATTGGATGTTAAAAGGTGGAGTGTAAATATCCTGAAAGATTGACAGGATTTCTGTGTTGACCTATAACTATTTAAAAACATTATAAATTATTTAGGTGAGGTGTTTATGGCTCGTCCCTATGTGATTACCATTTCCTGCGAAAAAGGCGGGGTAGGAAAAACCACTTTAGCAACAAATCTGGCGATCTATCTCAAAGGGTTGGCGGAAGACCTGCCCGTTACCCTTTTCAGCTTTGACAATCATTTCACTATTGACAAGATGTTTCAACTCGGCAATCAAAAGTCTGAATCGCAGGTTAGCGATATTTTTTCCGGTAAGCCTCTTGAGGAACTCGTTGTTCCAGGTCAATACGGTGTAGAGTACATTCCCTCAACCCGTCAACTCTTCGAATTACAGTTACAGTTCAAAGGATTCGATCAATTGGCTAATGTACTCAGTAGCAGCCATCTAGGTGGGGTGGTTGTTATAGATACAAGTCCGATTCTTGATGCCTTGACACGTAATGCATTGTTTGCGGCAGATAGGGTTATTGTCCCGATCAAAGACTCATCTTCACTCGAAAACTGTAATCATCTGGCAGTCTTTCTCCAAGAGCAGGAACGGCCCAGGTCCGTCTTGCGCATGCTTCCTTGCATCATTGATACGCGGATTCGTTTTGAGGGTCCGTTCCGCAATTCCTATCAGTTACTGAAAGCTTATGCAATCAACCGTGGATACAAATGTTATGAAGGTTACATAGCAAAAAGTCCAAAGGTAGAATCACTCAACACCAACCCTGCCGGTAAACTGTACCCGGTCATAACCCATGGTCGAAACACTGATGTCCATTTACAATTCATGCATTTAGCTCGACAGGTCTATTTAGACTACTTGAAACACGGGCCCAAAAGGATGAACCAATTAGCCAAACAGAAGTCAGAACAAGAGTCGATATTTGAGAGAGGAAGGTATGAGCGGTACCAGCGCCTGCAGAAAACTTGTCTCTGTTGCGATAAGTTGATTGAAGGCGATTATGTCTGGCCGGGGGCCTATTATCTTGAGAGTAGCAATGGAAAACTTGCGGGTTTCGTTGAGCAGGACTGTTTTTTGGATTTAGTTGTTGAGGATTGTTTTGGAGAACAAAATGCAAAAGGTTTGCAGGATTCTTTACGTGAGCTTCTTTTAGAAACGGCCCCTAATTCTTATATTATGCTGCATCGCACTCAGCTTCCAGAGGATGAAGCGAGATTTGATTTTTATCGTCTCGACAATGTGGGAGAAAAAATATCTGATCGACAATTTATCATCAAGGAAAAAGGCTTTTTCAGCCGTGCACAGAACTCCACATTGGTGAAGTTATTTAAGAAAGTTACATCGGAACATGAACAAAGCATGCCGCAGATTCTTTTCGCCCGTCGCAGTAGCGGAAACCCTTTAAATTTACTTGAACATCAAAAATATCTGGAATTTCAGACAGTGTTCAATCGGGTTCTGATTGATACGATGACAGAGCAGACTCAATAAAACTATACAAGCATCGAGTCAGAAATACTGAATTGGCACAACCATTCCGGAATGGCGGGTTTGGACAATAATAACCTTTCAGGTTTTCCCAAGGGAACATTGAATCTCAATCCTCACCTCGCCATGTCACCAAGTGAGTGTATCGAGTCATCCTCCATGAGTTGCCATATTACTGAGCACAGCCACAGCGATAGGCTCTATCGCTTGGTGAACCAGATTATTCCGAATTGGGAGCAGGTGAAGACGAGACTGGTTGAGATTGCAAGTAATTTGCTGTTGTTTCTCCGATAAAGACTTTCTCATCAAAAAAAAGTTTGCGGAAGAACTGGTTAAGACTATCCGTCGGATTAAAAGTAGATGGTAGAAGGGTTGTCAAGTGATCTCCAAGTTGCCCAAAAGTGTGAAGGTGGCTTTTCTAACAAACGATGTTAGGGTAGTTAAACCCACCATTTGGTTTGAAATAGCGATTATATAGGAATGAGGCAGTGCAAACCTCGTAAAAAAGAAATAATAAAATTATCTATTTCCAGGGAATGTCTATGCCCCTGTCAATCTTTGTCCAAGATCTGTATAATGGCCGACCGTGAAAATCAGGAGGGAAAAAAGAGGATAACTTGTTTCGATGACAAGCGGACAAATCGTTACTGTTACGATGCTGGTTCACCTGCTGCAGGAGCTAGTGGAAGAAAACTTTGTCGATGTGCTGGTACAGGGAGAGTTGGCCAGCATCTCCCGACCTGCTTCCGGTCATTACTATTTTAACTTGAAGGATTCGAAAACCCAGCTGCGCTGCGCTATGTTCCGTAGCCATGCCAGGGCGCTTCGGTTCAAGTTGGAAGAGGGGATGGAAGTGATTTGCCGGGGGAGGGTGTCGGTCTATCCGCAGCGTGGCGACTTGCAATTGATCGTTGAAGGTCTCGACCCGGTGGGTGTCGGCGGGCTGCAAATTGCTTTTGAACAGTTACATCAGAAATTGGCTGCAGAGGGGTTGTTTGATGAAGGGCGGAAGCGTCCGTTGCCTGAGTTCCCTGCAACGATAGGGGTGGTCACTTCCGCGACCGGCGCAGCGATTCACGATATTTTGACCGTACTGCGGCGGCGCTCTGCAGGAGTTCGGGTGATTTTGCGGCCAGTGCGGGTGCAGGGGGGTGGTGCCGCAGAAGAGATCGGTGCAGCGATTGAAGATTTAAACTGGGACGGTCGTTCGGAAATTGTGATCGTCGGGAGGGGCGGCGGTTCGAAAGAGGATCTCTGGGCGTTTAACGAAGAGGTCGTAGCCCGGGCTATTGCCGCTTCGAAGATTCCGGTAATATCAGCGGTTGGACACGAGATCGATCTCTCTATCTCCGACCTGGTTGCCGACTTACGGGCTGCGACGCCGAGTGCCGCTGCAGAGCTTGTAGTGCGAAACCGGCTCGATTTGGAGCGCCACCTTGATCAACTGGTTATACGGCTTGGCAAGCAGATGCATTCGCGGCTCCAGCTGTTGCAAATCCGTCTGCAGGGGCTGGAGAAGCGCCTTAAATCGCCGCTTGAACAGGCTCGCTATCAACGAATACGTCTGCAGCAGTTGGAACATCGCCTGCAGCAGGCGATTTCAATGGCCCTGAACCGCCGCAAAGAGTTCTTTTCGGTATTATGCGGACGTCTGGATGCACTTTCCCCGTTGGCGGTACTCAGTCGTGGCTATGCCATCGTTCGGAGTTGCAAAACAGGTGGAGTCGTTAGGGATGAGCAGCAGGTTGTTGTTGATGAACACCTCGAAGTCAAACTGGCTAAGGGAGAGCTGTTTGTAAAGGTGGAGTCAGGAAAACCAGAAAAGAAGTGACGGGTGAGGGAAAGA
>NZ_QKAP01000124.1 GCF_003247215.1 Malonomonas rubra
GAGATGGTCATGCATTTCTCTCCTTGCTTGGATTTTTTTGCCATCAAACTTAAATGAAAGCTGTTGCTCCTAGCGCAAGGTGCGTACCAATCCGTTTACGCCATTTTCTAATTAGCTGAAAAGTTTCAATAAATGCCATTTGTCCCCACCAAAACATATCGCTGACCAAGCACTAAAAAAACGCCCCTTGCTGGGTCATCCTGTCCCTGAGTGGGTCGTGATGACCCAATCCTTTATTGATGAAATGATCCATGGCCATGTAGTTCTCGGAACCGAAGGACAGCTTTTTTGAATGTTTACCGAGAAAAACATACAAGTTGCTTCCAATGGGCCGAATATTGCGTGTACGATATTTTTTGGCAGACAAACACTTGGAATCGATTGAAAACCCGAGCAATGAAAAACCATAGAAGGTTATGACGAAAAAAATTCTGATCTGCGATGACGAAGAAGGGATGCGCCGCTACCTCAGCAAGATGCTGAAAAACTGGGGCTACCAGACCGAAAGCTTTGCCAGCCCCGTGCTGCTACTGAAAAGTCTTCAGGAACTTGACACTACTCCTGACCTGTTATTGCTTGATGTCAAAATGCCCGAGATGGACGGAATCGAAGTGCTTAAGCAATTGAAAAACCAGCCTTCTCAGCTGCCGGTGATTATAATGACCGGCCATGGCACCATCGAGTCAGCCGTCGAGGCGATGAAAATCGGTGCCTACGATTATCTGACCAAGCCGTTTCCGCAGGAAAAGCTGTTTGCTGTAGTGAAACATGCCTTGGAGCAACATCGGCTGCGGGAAGAGAATTCTGCCCTGAAGAAAGAACTGCGAGAACAGAAGGTTCCAGAGACTCCTGTTTTTCGCAGCGATAAATTCCGTCAGGCCTATGACTTGGCGATCGCTGTAGCCGACAGCGATTCAAGCGTGTTGGTGCTGGGTGAAAGCGGCACCGGCAAAGAACTGGTTGCTGCAGCCATTCACTATGTCAGCCCGCGCAGAGAGAACCGGTTTCTGGCCATCAACTGTGCGGCCCTTTCAGATAACCTTTTGGAAAGTCAACTGTTCGGGCACGTGAAGGGCGCCTTTACAGGTGCCGTGCAAGCGCAAAAAGGGTTGCTTGAAGAGACCGATCAGGGGACACTATTTCTTGACGAGGTCGGTGAATTAAGCCCGTCGTTGCAGGCCAAGTTGCTGCGGGCATTGCAAGAGGGAGAGTTTATCCCGGTCGGTTCGACCAAAACCAAAAAGGTTGATGTCCGATTTGTTGCCGCAACCAACAAAAACCTTCAGGAGGAAGTCGCCGCCGGTCGCTTCCGTGAGGATCTGTTCTATCGGCTCAATGTGATCAGCATCGAACTGCCACCGTTACGGGAGCGAAGTGAAGATATAGAGCCTCTGGCCGAACATTTTTTAAAGAAGATCGCCAACAAGAGTCGGCGTAGTGTCGAAGGGATTGAACCGGAGGCGCTAGAGGCATTGAAAAACTACCACTGGCCTGGCAATGTCCGGGAGTTGGAGAACGTCATGGAGCGTTGCAGTATCCTCGCGCGTGGCGGGATGATAGCTAGCTCCCACCTGCCTTTTGCTACCCAACCGGAGTCGCACGTGGCGGAAGATGCGTTGCCGCTTAACCTGCGTGATACAGAGCGGCTGCAGGTGATCCGGGCCTTGAAAGAGACCAAGTGGAATAAAAGCCGCGCTGCCGAACTCCTCGGCGTGACCCGCAAAACTATCGATCGGAAGATCAAAGAGTTCGATCTCAATCAATCCGAGTTGCTTGACTGATGACCAGCCCGTTCCGTGCAAGTTTTCGTTCGATCCGCGGCAAGCTGACCTTGGCCGCCGTTGCGCCGCTGGTGCTGATTCTGCTGCTGGTGGCATTGGCTGCCTCCTACCTGATCAATGCTTCGATCGTCAACCAGACCCAGAAACAGATCCGCAACGATTTGAATGCTGCGCGTGTTGTCCTCGAGCAGGAGCAGCAGCGTCTGCATGAGGTGGTTCGTTTTACCGCCCGCTCGACCAGTTTGGCTCAGGCGATGGAGACCGGCGATCAGCGGTTGTTGGCCAGCGAGTTGGCCGCGATCAGGCAACAGGAAAAACTGGATATTCTGAATGTGACCGATTTTTCTGGCAACATGCTGCTGTCGGCGACAGCAAACCATTTGCCGCAAGTCGTAAGCTTTGTGGAGGGCGCGCTTAAGACCGGGCACTATCACGGCACGGTATTGTTGAGTGAATCGGAACTGCGCCGCGAAAACCTAGAGCTGGCAAAAAGGGCGCAGATTTATGGCCCGGTTCAGTCGGCAGCCCCGCTTGAGCGGCGGGGGATGTTTCTGCTTGCCGCCATCCACGTACTCAGTCCGCAAGGCAAACCGATCGGCTGCCTTTACGGCGGCATCATGCTGAACAACAATTTGGCGCTGGTTGACCGGATCAATCAGCTGGTTTACGGGCAGGATAAATTCGAAGGGATTGCCGTTGGCAGCGCAACGATCTTTCTTGACCAGTTGCGAATAGCGACGACCGTTCGTTTGAAAAACGGAGAGCGGGCTCTCGGCACCCGTGTTTCGAATGAAGTTGCCGAAGCGGTTTTGCAACGCGGTGAAAGCTGGCTGGCACGCGCTCTTGTTGTCAACGAGTGGTATTTGACCGCCTATGAACCGATTTTCGATGTCACAGACAAAGCGATTGGTGCGCTTTATGTCGGCATGCTGGAAAAACCGTTGGTTGCGGTTAAAATTCGTGCTTTTTTGACCCTTTTGGGGTTCTTGATTTTAGGGTGTGTGCTTGGTGGCCTTTTGGCCGGCTGGTTTGCCCGGCGTTTATCGCGACCGGTATTGGCTTTAGCGAACTCGGCGGAAAGGATTGCCGGTGGCGAACGGGATATCCCTTTGCCGGTCGCTGGGCAGGATGAGATCGGTCACTTGACCGAGGCGTTTGCTGATATGACCAACGCGCTGAAAAAAAGTGACGAAGAACTGCAGGTTTTGAATCGGCAGCTTGAGCAGAAGGTCGCTGAGCGGACTTCACAGCTGGAGGAGAAAAGTTTACAGTTGATCAAAGCTCAGGAGCAACTGCTGCGGCATGAAAAACTGGCGGCGATCGGTTCACTGGCGACCGGTGTCGCTCATGAAATCAACAACCCGGCGGCGATCATCCGTGGCAATGTTGAAATTTTACAGATGAGCCTCGCTGCTGATGCGCCCGAACAGGAAGAGGCACGGGAGATCATGAATCAGGTTGAGCGGGTTTCTCTGATCACGAAAAACCTCCTCAGTTTTGCCGGTCGTCAGGAGCTGAATTCTGAACAGGTTGAAGTTAATCAATTACTTGAAGAAATACTTGCTCAAATCAGCCACCAGCAACCTTTTGGACAGGTCCGAATCGAGCGCCAGCTGGAGAAGCTGCCGATGATACCCGGTGATCATGAACGTTTGCGGCAGGTATTTACCAATATCATCCTCAATGCTTTGCAGGCGATGCAGGGCGAGGGAATTCTCAAGTTGGTTTCCTATGCTGAAGCGGAAAATGTCGTCATCAGAATCTCAGACACTGGGCCGGGCGTCAGCCAAGAGGAAAAGGAAAAGATCTTCAATCCTTTTTTCACCACTAAAAAGAGTGGAACCGGGCTGGGTCTTTCGGTCAGCTACGGTATTATCCAGGCGCATGAAGGAAACATCGAATTGGTTGCAGAACATGCTCCCGGAGCTTGCTTTCAAATAACCCTACCTCTGTAGAGTTCTCAAACTTCAAAAGCAGTTAAAAATCTTGATTTACAACGCCTCTTAATGACAATATGCAAGATTTGTGAATCGACGCTGTTTGCCGCTTCCGCTTCTGGGGCGAAGAATTTATTGGCATCTTACTTTTTCAAGTGAAATATCGACAGAAATATGCATCTCGATTGTACGAAGTTTCATTGTGATCTCAGTTCGTTGCGTAGAATTGAGGATGGTTTATTTATTGCCGAACTAGCAGGGCAGACCAGCCTTTGGCCGGTTTCCGAATTTACCGGTGATTTAACCGCAATTAAAGGGATGATCGCAGCCTGTCCCCTGGAGTCGCTTGGCGACCGTTCCTTCTGCCAGGATCATGGTATCCGTTATGCCTATATCGGTGGTTCGATGGCAAAGGGGATCAGTTCGGTGGCAATGGCGAAAGCGTTCGGTCATTCCGGAATGTTAGGCTTTTTCGGTTCTGCTGGCCTGTCTCTGGAACAGGTGGAAGCCGCGATCGATCAGCTGCAGGCGGAAGGACCGGATTTCCGTTTCGGTGTCAACCTGATTCACAGCCCGAATGAACCGGAACTGGAAAAGGCGCTGATCGAGCTGTATCTGCGCAAGCAGGTGCGCTTGGTAGAGGCTTCGGCGTTCATGGCGCTCAGCCTGCCGATCGTCAAGTTCCGCACTCATGGCATCTATCGTGACAACAACGACCGGATTGTCGTGCCTAACCGGGTCATCGCAAAGATCTCGCGAGAAGAGGTTGCTGCCCGTTTTATGTCGCCTCCACCGGAGAAAATGCTCAACCAGCTGGTCGCGTCCGGCGACCTGACCGCTGATCAGGCGGAACTGGCAAAACAAATCCCGATGGCGCAGGACATTACCGTGGAGGCTGATTCCGGTGGCCACACCGACAACCGCCCGGCCTTGGCCCTGTTCCCGACTATCAAGGCGCAGACCATCCAGCTCCAACAGCAGTTTGGTTACCCGCAACCGTTGCGGGTCGGTTTGGGAGGCGGTATCGCCACGCCAGCTTCGGCTGTTGCCGCATTGTCGATGGGGGCTGCTTATCTGGTGACCGGCACAGTCAATCAGGCCTGTGTCGAGTCCGGCACCTGCGATACGGTACGGCAGATGTTGGCGGAAACCCGGCAGGCCGATATCACCATGGCTCCCTCCGGCGATATGTTCGAGCTGGGGGTTAAGGTTCAGGTTGTCAAGCGCGGCACCATGTTTTCGATCCGGGCGCACAAGCTGTACGAACTGTACCGGGCTTACGACAGCATCGACGCTCTGCCGGTTGATGAGCGGGACAAGCTGGAAAAGACTTTTTTCCGCGCTCCCCTGAACAGAATTTGGGAACAAACCCGCAGCTATTTTGCGGTGCGCGATCCACGCCAGAACGAAAAGGCGGAAGCCGATCCAAAATACAAGATGGCGCTGGTGTTTCGCTGGTATCTCGGCCAATCTCCGGTTTGGGCGAACCAAGGCGAACCGAGCCGCAAAATCGACTATCAGATCTGGTGCGGTCCGGCGATAGGCGCTTTTAACGAGTGGGCAAAAGGCTCTTTTATGGAGGCACCAGCGGATCGCAAAGTGGTCGATGTTGCCTACAATATCCTCTTTGGCGCAGCGGTGTTGATGCGCGCCAATCAATTGCAACAACAGAGTGGTGTCGTTGCCGTTACCGACCCTGCTCCCCCTTTGCCAGTAACGCAAATCAAGGAGTTTCTCAGTTGAAGAACCACAGCGGAGAAAATATCGAACAGCCTGCCCCATCCACCCCATTGGCGATTGTCGGAATCGGCAGTCTTTTCCCTCAAGCAGGTGACACAGGGGTTTTCTGGTCGAATATAAAAGCGGGTGTTGATGCGATCACTGAAGTTCCTGAAAGTCACTGGCGCTCCGAAGACTATTTCGATGCCGATCCGAAAACTCCCGATCACGTCTACGCCAAGTGTGGCGGTTTTCTTTCGCCGGTTGACTTCAACCCGATGGAATACGGGATTTTGCCGAACGCGTTGGAGGCGATCGACACCTCGCAGCTGCTCGGGCTGGTCGCCGTCGAGCAGGCTCTGCGTGATGCTGGCTACGCTTCCGGAAAGGAATTCGATCGGGATAAGGTCAGCGTCATTCTCGGTGTTACCGGCACGCTGGAACTGGTTATCCCGCTCGGCGCCCGGCTTGGTTTCCCCCGCTGGCGAGAAGCGCTGAGAGACGCCGGTATTGCAGATCATATTGCCGAAGATGTGATGCAGCGGATCGCCGATTCCTACGTTCCCTGGCAGGAAAACTCCTTTCCGGGGTTGCTCGGCAACGTGGTTGCCGGCCGGATCAGTAAGCATTTCGATTTCGGCGGCACCAACTGCGTGGTCGATGCCGCCTGTGGCAGCTCGTTGAGCGCCATAAATCTTGCCTCCCTGGAGCTCCAGTCCGGCAAGGCGGACATGGTGGTCGCCGGTGGGATCGATACCTTTAACGATATCTTCATGTACACCTGTTTCAGCAAGACCCCGGCCCTGTCGCCGTCCGGTCATGCCCGTCCCTTTGATTCAGAGTCGGACGGCACCACCCTTGGTGAAGGATTGGGGATTGTGGTCCTCAAACGGCTGGCCGATGCAGAGGCTGCAGGTGATCGGATCTATGCGGTCATCAAAGGGGTTGGTTCCTCGAGCGATGGCCGCGGATCGGCGATTTACGAGCCGAGTGCAAGCGGACAAACAAATGCGTTGCGCCGGGCTTATCAGCAGGCGGGGATAACTCCCGATACCATCGAGCTGATTGAAGCACATGGCACCGGCACCAAGGTCGGCGATGCGATAGAGGTTTCGGCGCTGAAAGAGGTGTTCGGGGCCGCCGGGACACCCTATTGCGCCATCGGTTCGATCAAATCGCAGATCGGGCATACTAAGGCTGCTGCCGGGTCTGCAGGCCTGATCAAGGCGGCATTGGCTCTGCATCACAAGGTGCTGCCGCCGACCATCAAGGTAAAAAAGCCGCAGGATGTACTGCTTGCGTCAGACAGCCCGTTCTATGTCAACACCGAATTGCGCCCCTGGATTCCACGTGCCGAGCACCCGCGCCGTGCCGGGGTCAGCGCCCTTGGTTTTGGTGGCAGTAATTTCCACTGTCTGCTGGAGGAATATCAGGCCGAAAAATCGGTCGTCGACTGGGACGGCGTGGTACAGATCGCCGCTTTCAGTGCAATGGATCGGTCTGGACTGAGCGCAGTTCTGCGAGAATTTCCGGTCGATGGCGACTGGTCGCAGCTGCGGCTGGCTGCTGCAGAAAGCCGAGAAAAATTTGACAGTAATCAGCCGATGCGGCTGTCGCTGGTGATCGAAAACGGCAAGACCAGTCGTGCCGGCCAACTGAAAACAGCCTTGATGATGCTGGAGAGCAAATCTGACCAGGATATCTGGAGTACTCCGGACGGATGTTATTTTTCTGCCGTCGATACTTCAGGTAATCTGGCGATGTTGTTTCCAGGGCAGGGTGCGCAATACACCGGCATGCTCAAGGACTTTGCGTTGCAGTTCCCGGCTGCGCTCGGTGAATTGCAGGTTGCCGAGCGCAGCTTTTCTGCAGCAACCGGCAAAGGTGCCGGTCGTCTGATCGACAAAATATATCCGCTGCCGACTTTTAGCGTCGAAGCTGCAGAACAGCGTGAAGTCGAACTACGTGCGACGGAAAGCGCACAACCGGCACTTGGAGCGGTCAGCTTGGCAATAAAGGCGGTGTTGGCTGGCTTCGGCGTCTCTGCCGAGGCTTATGCCGGGCACAGCTATGGAGAACTGACAGCACTCTGTGCAGCCGGGGTGCTCTCACAGCAGGATCTGCATTTACTCTCGCGGCTGCGCGGCGAGTTGATGGCCGCCGGGAGCGGTGACCGTGGTTCGATGCTGGCAGTTTCCGCGCCGCTCGCCGAGGTTGAGCAGTTCCTTGCCGAGCAGCAACTGAAGCTGGTGCTTGCCAACCGTAACACCCCGGAGCAGGCGGTACTGTCCGGTGCGACGGCTGAAATTGAAAAAGCGGCTGCGCTACTTGAACAGCAGGGGATGCGGTTCAAGCGCCTGGCGGTATCGGCCGCTTTCCACAGTGAACTGGTCGCTGATGCCAGCGTGCCTTTCGGCGAAAAGATGCAGCAGGTCACCTTCGGCAAGGCGATGGCAAACGTTTATGCCAACACCACCGGCAAGATTTACCCGGCTGACACCGCCAAAGCAAAACAGTTGCTGGCCGAACAGCTTGCCAAGCCGGTCGATTTTGTCACCGAGATCGAGAATATGTACAAGGCCGGAATCCGCACCTTTGTTGAGGTCGGCCCTGGAGCCCGTCTGACCGGCATGGTTAAAGCGATCCTTGGCGACCGCGAATATCACGCCATGGCAGTCGATTCCTCCAATGGCAAGCGCTCCGGCACTGTCGATCTTGCCCGTGTGCTGGCCGAACTGAGCAGCCTTGGTTGCAATATCGACCTCAACCTTTGGGATGCCGGATATCTGGAGGCGCAACGCCAGTTGTCGCCGAAGAAGAAAGGGATGACGGTTCAGCTGTCCGGGGCCAACTATTTCAAAGCACCAGCGAAGCGGCCTCCATTGCCGAAAACCGCTCAACCGGCTGTGGCACAGACACTGGCATCAACCCAGTCGGCAGATCAAACTCCGACAGGTCACCCGCCGGTTTCTTCAGTCGCAGGAGATTCCTCATCGCTGCAGCAAGCGTTACTAATGACCCAGCAGAGCATGCAGGCATTACAAGAGCTACAGGAACAGACATCCCGCTTGCACCAGCAGTATCTGCAAGGGCAGGAGTCGGCGACCAAATCGTTCCTGAACTTGGTTGAACAGCAGCGCAACCTGTTGCAGGGCGTGCCGCTCTCAGCCCAGCCGGAAGCCACAGCAGCGCAACCCGTGACACTGCTGCAGCCGGAGAAGCAAACAGCTATACCTCCTCAGCTATCGGTTGAAGCAGTTCCGGTTGCTCAACCGGCGCAACAGACAACAGCTGCCGCTCCTGTTATCGATTCCGGCAAGGTGAGCAGAACTCTGCTCAGTGTGATTGCCGAGAAGACCGGTTATCCGCAAGAAATGTTGGAGCTGGAGATGAGCCTCGATGCCGACCTCGGGATCGATTCGATCAAGCGGGTTGAGATCCTTTCCGCGTTGCAGGAGAAATTACCCGAGGCCCCGGCGGTCAAACCGGAAGACCTCGGTACTCTGCAAACCCTGGGGCAGATCGTTGAACATCTGAATGCCGGCATGCCGAAGGCGGCCAGCCTTGCCGCAACTCCCGTTGCAGCAACTACCACGGCAGATACGGTCAAGATTGCCAACGTGTTGTTTACAGTGATAGCCGAGAAGACAGGTTATCCGGTCGAGATGTTGGAAATGGAGATGTCTCTCGATAGCGATCTCGGGATCGATTCGATCAAGCGGGTTGAGATCCTCTCCGCGCTGCAGGAACAATTACCCGAGGCTCCGGCGGTTAAACCCGAAGATCTGGGTGTGTTGCAAACGCTGGGGCAGATCGTCGAACATCTGAGAGCTGGGATGCCACAAACGACAAGTGTAGCCCCAGTTCCTGCTGCTGGTATCTCAGGTGACCAGGTGGCATCGGTGCTGCTGAAAGTGATCGCTGAGAAGACCGGCTATCCGCAGGAAATGCTGGAAATGGAGATGGCGCTTGACACCGACCTCGGGATCGATTCAATCAAGCGGGTCGAAATCCTTTCCGCACTGCAGGAACAATTACCCGAGGCTCCGGCGGTCAAACCGGAAGATTTAGGTGTGCTGCAAACCCTCGGGCAGATTGTTGAACACTTGAGTGCAGCGGGGTCTGCCGCTGCAGCACCAGCCGTAATGAGTGGCATTAGCAGTACCCAGGTAGCTTCGGTGCTGCTGGAAGTGATTGCTGAAAAGACCGGCTATCCGCAGGAGATGCTGGAGATGGAGATGGCGCTCGATAGCGACCTCGGGATCGATTCGATCAAGCGGGTTGAGATCCTCTCCGCACTGCAGGAAAAACTGCCGGAAGCCCCGGCGGTTAAACCTGAAGATTTAGGCGTGTTGCAAACCCTCGGGCAGATCGTTGAGCATCTGGCAGCAACCACTCAGCCGAAATCTGGGATCTCATCGCAGCCGGTTTCCCAGTTGGGGCAGATCGACCGGAATATGGTAGCGACCACGCTTCTGGGGGTAATTGCCGAGAAGACTGGCTATCCGGTAGAAATGCTTGAATTGGAAATGGCGCTCGACAGCGACCTGGGGATCGATTCGATCAAACGGGTCGAGATCCTTTCCGCATTGCAGGAAAAACTTCCGGGCGCACCGGCGATCAAACCAGAGCACCTGGGTACCTTGCAGACAGTCGCCCAAATAGTCGATTTCCTTGCCAGCGTCAGCGGTACCGGCGAGAGCAAGCAGGAAGATGCTGGCGTTGTTCCAGCGGCAGCTGGCATCAGTCGACAGGTTTTGAAAGTGATTCCTTTGCAGAACAAGTCTGCTCGCGAGCTGTTGCCGTTGCCGGTTGGCGGCCAGGTGCTGGTCACTGACGATGGCTCTGATTTGACTCAGGCGATATGCGACCAATTCGCAGCGAAGAATCTCCAACCGATTATTATCAAGCGGCAGGATATGGCGAGCTGTGTCATCCCGGAACAAATGGCGGGCCTTGTGATACTGACTCCTGTCGAGGGAACCGATACTAGTTTTATCGAAACAGCGTTCAGTCTGGTACAAAAGGCAGCGCAGAGCTTGAATGCGACTGCAGATCAAACAGCAGCTTTTTTCACAACTGTATCGCGCCTCAACGGGTATTTTGGCTTGCAACCGGGAGGTAAATCAATTGATCCCGTCTCGGGTGGGCTGGCGGGGCTTGCTAAAACCGCTGGCCATGAATGGGCGCAGGTGGAGTGCAAAACCCTTGATCTTTCAGCTGACATGACAGACAGTTCGCAAGCTGCGGCGTTGATCGCTGGGGAAGCTTTAACGGTCGGCCCGCGAGAGGTCGGCATCTCCACCCAAGGCTTGCAAGGTCTCAAGTTGTCCGAGGTGAGATTGAGTAGTGAAGAGTCAGCGTTGCCGGTTGTCGCAGGTGATTTGGTGGTGGTCAGTGGTGGTGCTCGTGGCGTGACCGCTGAAGTGGCCATCAAATTGGCGGAGGCGAGCAAGGCGACCCTGTTGCTGCTGGGCCGCAGTCCGTTGCCGGAAGCTGAGCCGGATTGGTTGCAGGGTTTGACCGACGAAACCCAAATTAAGCAGGCGCTGGTTGCCAATTCGGTTGTTCCTTTGAAACCGCGTGATGTTGCGGAACGCTATCAGCAGATCAGTAGCAACCGTGAAGTCAGCTATACCCTGCAGCGGATCGAAAC
The DNA here is from genome assembly GCF_003247215.1 of Malonomonas rubra. Lineage (GTDB taxonomy): Bacteria > Desulfobacterota > Desulfuromonadia > Desulfuromonadales > Geopsychrobacteraceae > Malonomonas > Malonomonas rubra_A. Next base: position 11,094 of record NZ_QKAP01000124.1, read on the forward strand.
TGCCGGTGGCAAAGCGATTTACCGGTCGGTCGATCTGCGTAATGCCGAAAATGTCTGTTCGGTCATCGAGGAAGTCCGCCAACAGCATGGGCCAGTAAAAGGACTTATCCATGGCGCCGGTGTACTGGCGGACAGGTTGATAAAAGATAAGACAATCGAGCAGTTCCGTTCTGTTTATTCAACCAAGATCGAGGGGTTGAGTGCGCTACTTTGTGCTGTCGGTGAAGATATGCTGAAATTCATGGTGATGTTTTCGTCTTCGACCGGACGCTTCGGCCGGACCGGGCAGGTCGATTATGCGATAGCCAATGAAATCCTGAACAAACAGGCGCAACAGCAGGCCTTGCTGAGGCCCGATTGTAGGGTGTTGTCGCTTAACTGGGGGCCTTGGGATGGTGGCATGGTGACCCCGGCGTTGAAAAAGGTGTTCGAGCAGGAAGGGATCTCGGTGATCGATTTGTCGGCCGGGGCTGATTATCTGGTGCGCGAAATAGCCACTCCACCCGGCGGACCGGTTGAGTTGGTGATCCTTGGCAGTGAGACGGAAGAAGCAGCAGTCGAGGAAAGCCCCTCACATCAGAATATCTATGTTTCCAAAGCCTTCGATCTCGATCTTTCGATTGAGCAGTATCCGTTCCTCAAGTCACATGTTCTCGACGGCAAGGCGGTTTTGCCGATGGCGGTGATCGTCGAATGGATGGCACATGGGGCGATTCACAATAACCCAGGCCTGCGTTTCCATGGCTTTAATGACCTGCGGATTCTCAAAGGGGTCAAGTTGGAGAACGGAAAAACGCACAACCTGCAGGTAATGACCGGCAAGGCGATTAAGAGTGACGGCATGCACGTGGTACCGGTGGAACTGTCGGGGACTGCGGGTAATGGTCTGGAGTCCGTTCATGCGCGCGCCAAGATTGTTCTTGCCAGCCGGTTGCCGGAAGCCAAACCAGTGGCCGCAAAGTTGGAACTGGATGACTACCCGCGTTCGCTTGCTGAACTCTATCAACCGGATCGGCTGTTCCATGGCCCTGATTTCCATGGCATCCGTGAGGTTCTAGGTTGCTCAGCCGAGGGAATCACCACCCTGGTCGCGCCGGCTCCTCAGCCGAAACAGTGGGTTAATCAGCCGTTGCGCAACAACTGGCTGGCCGATCCGTTGGCGCTTGACTGCAGCTTCCAGATGATGATCCTCTGGAGCTTCGAACAGTACAAAGCGGGCTCTCTGCCGGTCTACACAGGCCGTTATCGCCAATATCAGGACAGCTTCCCGACTTCCGGAGCGGAAGTACGGGTGCGGGTTACTGAGCAGAGCGCCAGCAAGGCGACCGCTGAGATCGATTTCGTTGATCCATTGACGGGAGAGCTGATCGGTCGGATCGAGGATTACGAATGTGTCATCGATGTTTCCTTGAATGAAAGCTTCCAGCGCAACAAGCTGCAGGGAGTTGCCTGAGCATGATGCACGGAAAATCTGTTGCGATTGTCGGGGTCGGTGGTTCTTTCCCAAAATCACCGACCCTGGATCATTTCTGGCAGAATATTGTTTCGGGCGTCGATACCGCCGGTTCGCCACCGGATGGGCGCTGGTTGCTCGATCTGGAGCAGGCGTACGACCCGGAGGTCGGTGTTGCTGACAAGGTCTATTCGAAAAAGGCCTGTTTTCTCACCGATGAAGGCGATACGCGCAGCATCCCCGGCATCGATATCGATGCCGATTTTCTTGCCGGGCTCGATCCGATGTTTCGGCTTCTGTTGCGCACCGGTTCCCAAGCCTTTGCCGATGCAAAAACCGAACAACTGGATCGCAACCGCACCGGGATCATCATCGGTAACCTGGCGCTGCCGAGTGAGAAGTCTTCGGCCATGGCACGGGAGTATCTGGGACGGACCTTTGCCGAGAAGCTCCTCGGCAAAGCAGTATGCTCGACCGAAGGACCGATCGATCCGCTGAACCGTTATGTCGCCGGTCTGCCGGCCGGGATGTTGGCCAAGGCGCTCGGCCTAGGTGGCACCTGTTTCACCATCGATGCCGCCTGCGCTTCCTCCCTTTACGCCATCAAGCTGGCGGTCGACGAACTGCTTGCCGGTCGTGCCGATGCGATGCTCGCCGGTGGACTCTCTCGACCCGATTCCCTTTACACGCAGATGGGCTTTTCGCAGTTGCGGGCCTTGTCTCCGACCGGAATCTGCTCGCCGTTCGATAAAAACGGCAACGGTCTGGTTGTCGGTGAAGGGTGTGGGATCTTTGTTTTAAAGCGGACTGAGGATGCTGTACGTAGCGGTGACAACATCTACGCGGTGATTCGCGGTATCGGCCTGTCAAACGATATCGGCGGGAGCCTTCTCGCACCGGTCTCCGAGGGGCAGGTGAGAGCGATGCGGGCTGCCTATAAGCAGGCGGGATGGACTCCTCAGGATGTAGACCTGATCGAGTGTCACGCCACCGGCACACCGGTAGGGGACGCGGTCGAATTCTCAAGCCTGAAGAGCTTATGGGGTGGGAAAGGCTGGCAGCGACAGCAGTGCGTACTTGGTTCGGTTAAATCAAATATCGGCCATCTTCTGACTGCTGCCGGTTCCGCCGCGCTGATGAAAACGCTTCTGGCATTCAAAAATCAGACTCTGCCGCCGACCGCCAACTATTCCAGCCCTGCTGATGGGATCGATATGGGTAACAGCCCGTTCTGCGTGCTGAATCAAGCCAAATCCTGGCAACTACGCAAACCGGGGCGAGGCCGGCGGGCTGCGATCAGCGCCTTCGGCTTCGGTGGCATCAACGCGCACTTGCTGGTGGAAGAGTGGTTGCCACAGAAATCGACCAAAAGTTCCGTTACTTATCTGCCGATCAATCGGAAAAAATCACAGCCGGTGGCAATTGTTGGTATGGGGACTCACTTCGGCCCCTGGGACAGCCTGGAGAAATTTCAGGAGCGAGTCTTTGGTGGTGATGAGAAAATTGAGCCGACAGCGCCGGGAAATTGGTGGGGGAGTGAGCAAAGTTACTGGTTTGAAGATCTTGCCGAACTGAAGCGGTCATTTAAAGGTCATTTTGTGCCGGAAGCAGCGGTCAAGCCGGGACAGTTCCGGATTCCGCCTACCGAACTGGTTGAGATGTTGCCGCGTCAACTGCTGATGCTCAATGTTGCCGATCAGGCGTTGCAGGATGCCGGGTTGCGTAACGAGGATCAACTGTTCACCGGCGTCTTTGTCGGCACCGGACTTGATCTTAATGCGACCAACTTTACTTTTCGCTGGAGTATACAGAAATTGGCGAAAGGTTGGGCGGAAGAACTTGGCCTCCATTTGTCCAATGATGAGTTGGATGTCTGGGTTGCTGAGTTGCGGAACGCCGCCGGTCCAGCCCTGTCGGCAAATCGGGTCATGGGAGCCCTCGGAAGTATAGTGGCCAGCAGGATTGCCAAGGAATTCAAGGTAGGCGGACCTAGCTTTACTCTCTCCAGTGAGGAGAACTCAGGGCTGCGCGCCCTAGAAGTAGGTATCCGGGCTTTGCAAGAGGGCTCGATCAACCGGGCGATTGTCGGCGCGGTTGACATGGCCGGCGACCTGCGTTCGGTTCTCGGTCAGCATGCTTCAATGCCGTTTTCCGTCAAGGGGAAAATCAAACCTTTCGCGCAGGATGCCGACGGTACCCTGATCGGGGAAGGGGCCGCGGCGGTCGTTCTTAAAAGACTGGAAGATGCCAAGCAGGATGGCGACCGGATTTATGCCGTGATTAAAGGCGTCGGTACTTCAGTCGGCGGTAGTTGCGATTCTGCCCAACCGCAGCCAGCTGTGTACAGTAGCGCCTTGCAACAAGCCTGCAGCGATGCCGGAACCGGCCCGGGAAAAGTCAGCTACCTGGAAACTTCCGGCAGCGGCATTCCGTACGAAGATCAATTGGAATCGCATGTGCTGGGCGAGTTTTTCGGCAGGCAGGAGGGCTCCCCTTGCTATGTCGGTAGCGTAAAAGCCGATATCGGTCATGCCGGTGCCGCAGCGGGGTTGGCTGCTCTGGCCAAAACCGCTCTCTGCCTTAACAGACAAATTCTGCCACCTTTACGTAATGTTGATCATCTTCGTTATGAGTGGATTCGCGGTAAGCGCAAATTCATGTTGCCTGCCGGGCCGCAGTTCTGGCTGCACAACCGTGCGGAAGGACGGCGTCAGGCGTTGGTTAGTTCCGTTGGGGGCGACGGCAGTTGCTCGCATGCCGTGCTTGAATCCTACGAAGATTCCGATCTGGCTACCCCGGTTCGGCCGTTAGGGCGGCTGATGGAGGGACTGTTTGCCCTACGGGGTGATTCAGCCGCAGAACTCATTGCCCATGCCGCTGAATTGAAGGGGTTTGCTGGCCAAGGATCAACTTCTGACATCGATGCGCTGGCGTCACAGTGGCATAATTCAGGCACGCTGGCGGCCGGCAAACTCTACCTGACCTTCGTCGCCAGCACAATCGCTGAACTGGTCGAACAGATTGACTATGCGATACAATCGCTTACGGATCAGCCGGATAAGCCTTTGGGGATAAACGGCCAGCAGAACCTGCTGGCGTCGGTGCGGGATCGAGTTTTCTACAGTCCGCTTCCTTTGGCTGACGCAGGCAAGCTGGCATTTGTCTTTCCGGGATCTGGCAATCATTTCCCCGGAATGGGACGTGAACTGTCGGCACAGTGGCCGCAGGTGTTTGCCGGCCAGAATCGAGAGAGCGAGTATCTGGCAGATCAATACCAGCCGCAGCACTTCTGGGGCAGTCAGCTGTCTGAGCCGATTTACGAAGATCACAACGCGCTGGTGATCTCGCATGTGGCGCTTTGCACCGCGATCAGTGATCTGGTCAGGAGCTTCGGCATCGAACCGGCTGCGATCAGCGGTTATAGCCTCGGTGAATCCTCCGGCCTGTTTTCTTCCAGGGCCTGGCTGGAACGGGATGGTATGCTGCAGCGACTGGAGAAATCGGCTCTATTCACCGAAGACCTGGGCGGCGACTGTAAGGCTGCGGCGAAAATCTGGAACCTGCCTGCCGGTAAAAAGGCCGACTGGGTGCTCGGCATCGTCGATGCACCGGCGGAGAAGGTGCGTCAGCATCTGAACGGGAAGGACCGCGCCTACCTGCTGATCATCAACACCTACAAGGAATGCGTGGTTGGTGGTGACCGTCTGCAGGTTGAACAACTGGTGCAGGAACTCGGCTGTCACATGATTCAACTGCGTGGCGTGACTACTGTGCACTGCGGGGTGGTCAAACCGGTCGCTGAAGCGTATCGCAATCTGCACTTGTTCGACACCAGAATTCCTGAGGGGATTGATTTCTACAGTTGTGCCCGCGGCAAAACATACCAACCGAGTCGCGACAACTGCGCCGACATTATTCTTGAACAAGCGCTTGATACAATCGATTACCCGCAGGTGATCGAGCAGGCATACGTCGACGGGGTAAGGATTTTTATCGAAGTAGGGCCCGGGAATTCCTGTAGCCGGATGATCAGCAGTATCCTCGGTGATCGGCCACATCTTGCTCGGCCTACCTGTGTCGCCAATCAGAATCAGACATCGATGATTTTACGGCTGTTGGCACAGTGCCTGGCGGAAGGGGTAGCGGTAGATTTGGGGGCGCTTTATCCTGTGGTGCTAAAAGAACCAGCTGCGCCGCAAAAGCTGATTCACACTCTAATCGGCGGAAAACCATTTGAACCACCAAGGCCTGAAGTCAAAAAAGTTGCAGCGCCTGTTCAAGAAACTTCGTTTGAAGTACCTGCTGTGGCGAAACAGACGACGACGCTTAACGAGCCGGTTGCCAAACGATCATCTGCTGGGGTACAGAATCCTTTGCTGCAGCAACTGACCGAAGCGGCCGCCGCCAGTGCGATGACCCACGAAGCTTACCTGCAATTTGCCAAAACGATGGAACAGACGCTGGCCGAAAATATCAGCCTGCAGATGTCTTTGTTACAGCAGATGGCCGCCAACGGTGAACCGATTCCGCAGGTAGAACCTTTGCGGGTTGCACAACCCGTTATCGTGCCAGCGGCAGTCCCGGCTCCAGTGAAGCCTGCGCAACAGGTCGCTTTCGGCCGTGATATGTGCATGGAGTTTGCAGTCGGTTCGGTCGCCAAGATGCTTGGTCCCGAGTTTGCTGAAGTTGACAGGTATCCGACCCGTGTGCGTCTGCCGGATGAGCCGTTGATGCTGGTTGACCGTATTCTGACTGTCGAGGGCGAGCCTCGTTCAATGACCAGCGGCCGGGTGGTCACCGAACATGACGTCACCGCCGATCGCTGGTATCTGGATGGTGGGCGGATTCCGACCTGTGTGGCGGTTGAGGCGGGGCAGGCCGATCTGTTTCTCTCTGGCTACCTCGGCATCGACTTTATCCATAAAGGGAAGGCGGTTTACCGGCTGCTCGACGCGGTGGTGACCTTCCATCGCGGTCTGCCGGTGGTCGGTGACACCATCCATTACGATATCAAGATCGATCACTTCTTCCGTCAGGATCAGACCTACCTGTTCCGCTTTAACTTCGAGGCGACTGTTAACGGCGAGCCGCTGCTGTCGATGCAGAACGGTTGCGCCGGGTTCTTTACCGAAGAAGAGTTAGCGGCCGGGCAGGGGATTGTGCATACCAAGCTCGATCTGCTGTCGCAGCCGGGCAAACTGCCGAATGACTGGCGCGACTTGGTGCCGATGCAGGTGGAGAGTTATAACGAAGCTCAGGTCGATGCCCTTTACTCAGGAGATCTGGAGGCCTGCTTTGGGGAACAATTCGCGCACCTGCAGCTACAGAAACCGTACACCATGCCGGGCGGTCATCTGAAACTGGTCGACCGGGTTGTCAAGCTCGACCCGCAGGGCGGGCGCTACGGGCTGGGTCAGATCACCGCCGAAATGGATATCGATCCCAAAAACTGGTTCCTGACCTGCCATTTCGTTGATGACCGGGTCATGCCAGGCACGCTGATGTATGAGTGCTGCATGCATACTTTGCGGATCTTTCTGCTGCGGATGGGATGGGTCGGCGAAGAAGGGCAGACCTGGTGCGAACCGGTGCCCGGTGTCAACAGCGGGCTCAAATGCCGTGGGCAGGTGATTGAAACCACCAGGACGGTTACCTATCAGGTCAGCATCAAGGAGCTTGGCTACGGTCCTGAGCCGTTTGCGATTGTCGATGCGCTGATGTTTGCTGATGGCAAACCGATTGTCGAGATCCCGAACATGTCGGTGCGACTCTCCGGGCTGGATCGGCAGCAAGTGGAAGCTCTCTGGCAAGGTTTGTCCGTAACACCCTCTCTAGCGAAACCGAAGCAGGTGTTGTACGACACCGACCGCATCACTGCCTTCGCTATCGGCAATCCGTCGGAAGCCTTCGGCGAGCCATACAAGGTATTTGATAATGAGCGCAAGATCGCCCGCCTGCCGGGACCGCCGTTCCAGTTTCTTGATCGAATTGTCGCTATAAACGGCGAACCTTGGAACCTGGTGGAGGGCGTAACCATCGAGGCGGAATATGATGTGCCGCCAGATGCCTGGTATTTTGCCGCCGGACGGCAAGCGGAGATGCCGTTCAGCGTGCTGCTTGAAACCGGCCTGCAACCGTGTGGCTGGCTGGCGGCCTATCTCGGCTCGGCGCTGACCAGTGAGACCGACCTGTCATTCCGCAATCTGGACGGCAACGCCGTTCAGCACCGGGCGGTAACGCCCGAATCGGGGATTTTGACGACCAACGTCAAGATCACCCGCGTCGCCAGCAGTGGTGGCATGATCATCCAGAGCTATGATTTTGAGATCTGTGACAAACTGGGACCGGTCTACACCGGTGATACCGTGTTCGGATTCTTCTCTGCCGAATCCTTGGCGCAGCAGGTTGGTGTCCGTGGTGCGCAACCGTACCAGCCGACGGCAGTGGAAAAAGCCCGTGGAGAGCAATTTGCCTATCCGGCCGATGCGCCGTTCCCGGAAAAGAAATTGCGCATGATCGACCGGATCGATCTGTTCGTTGCCGATGGCGGACCGAATCAGCTCGGCTATATCAGCGGCTTGAAACAGGTTGATCCGGCAGAATGGTTCTTCAAGGCCCATTTCTATCAGGATCCGGTCTGTCCCGGTTCGCTCGGACTTGAATCCTTCCTGCAGCTGTTAAAAGTCGCAGCTGCGAAACGCTGGGGGGTAACGGCGGACAGCCGCTTTGAAACCATCGCCCTGCACGAGAAGCACAGCTGGAACTATCGTGGCCAGATTATCCCAAGCAACGATCAGGTAAAGGTAGAAGCGGTGATCACCTTGGTTGACGAGCAACAGAAGCTGTTGAAAGCGAACGGTTTCCTGTCGGTAGATAATAAAGTGATTTATCAACTACACGATTTTTCGTTGCGCCTGCATCCCTGATTTCTGGCGCAGATTCAATTAGATGAAACATCCATTTAAGAGCCGTGACTGGTTGGGATTGTATTTTCCCTTCTATCCACGGCTCTTTCCATGTTACAAACCTACTCCGTTAATTACCGACATTGGTTTCAAAACTGATTAAGTTATTACTGGTGGTTTGATGAAATACTCCCGCGTTTATGTCGAATCGGTTGGCTACGAGCTGGCACCGATAGTCGTTACCTCATCCGAGCTGGAAAGCCGGCTGCAACCGATGTATGAGGCGCTACATATCTCCCCCGGACAGCTGGAAGCGCTTACCGGCATCCGAGAACGGCGTTGGTGGAAACCGAATACGCCGATCTCCCATGGTGCCATCGCCGCGGCCAAGAAATCGTTGCAGGAAAGGAACGTTTCGCCCGAGGATATCGGTGCCGTGGTTTACGCCGGAGTTTGCCGTGAACATTTCGAACCGGCTACCGCCTGCCAAATTGCCTCCGCGCTTGGGGTTAAAGGGAATGCTGCGGTTTATGATATTTCCAATGCCTGTCTCGGGGTGCTCAACGGTGTTCTCGATATCGCCAACCGGATCGAGCTGGGACAGATCCGCGCCGGACTGGTGGTTGCCTGTGAGAGTTCGCGCGAAATCAACGAGATCATGATCAAGCAGATGAACGCGACTCCTTCGATGGAGTTGTTCACCAAGTCGCTGGCGACCATGACCGGTGGCTCCGGTGCTGCCGCGGTGTTACTGACCGACGGGTCTTTCACCCCGTCGCGGCGGCCGAAACTGCTCGGTGGGGTAAATGTTGCCGAACCGCAGTTTCACGAACTGTGTCGTTGGGGGATCAAGTCCGATTCGCCTGAACATCACGTGCCGTATATGTCGACCGATGCGGTCGCTGTTATGAAACATGGTGTCGAATTGGGCAAACGGACTTGGGACGTCTTTGCGGCTGAGCTCGATCTGACTCCTGAGAAGGTCGACAAGGTGATTTGCCATCAGGTCGGTGAAGCGCATCAGAAGCTGATCCTGCAGACGATTGGCATCTCGCCGGAGAAGGATTTTACCAGTTTCGAGTTCCTCGGCAATATGGGGACTGTCTCTTTGCCGATTACTGCGGCGATTGCCAAAGAGCGCGACTTTCTGTTGCCGGGTGATTTCGTCGGCTTTCTCGGTATCGGCAGTGGCCTGAATTGTCTGATGATGGGGATTCAGTGGTGATGCTCGACACTCCGTTGCTGAAAAAGGAATACCCTTTCGAAAGCCATTTCCTGCCGCTTAATCAGCTGAAATATCATTATCTTGATGAGGGGCAGGGGAATCCGGTGGTGATGCTGCACGGCAACCCATCCTGGTCTTTTTATTACCGTAACCTGGTTGCCGAGCTGCGCGAGCAATATCGGGTGATCGTGCCGGATCATATCGGTTGTGGTCTGTCGGACAAGCCGGCTGACTCCCTCTATGCCTTCACGCTCAAGCAGCGGGTTGATGACCTTGAGGCGCTACTTGAACATCTCGATATCAAGTCGAATATCACCTTGGTGGTGCATGATTGGGGTGGGATGATCGGTATGGCATTCGCCACCCGACACCCGGAACGGATCGCCCGGTTGGTAATTTTGAATACCGCGGCTTTTCACCTGCCGCAGAGCAAACCGTTACCGACTGCGCTGCGGATTTGCCGTGATACTCAGTTCGGTGCTTTTCTGGTGCAGGGATTCAATCTCTTTGCCCGTGGCGCAGCAGTTGTCGGCTGTAAGCGCAACCCGATGAAGTCTGATCTGCGCAAGGCTTATTGCGCTCCTTATGATAACTGGCAGCATCGGGTAGCGACCCTGCGGTTTGTGCAGGATATCCCGTTAGTGGAAGGGGATCCCGGCTATGATATAGTAAGCGAAGTTCAGGACAATCTGCAGCAGTTTGCAGAGCTGCCGATCTGTATCTGTTGGGGGGAGAAGGATTTCGTTTTTGATATGCATTTCCTCAATGAATGGCGACAACGCTTCCCGCAGGCCCAGGTGCACAGTTTTGCCGACTGTGGGCATTATATTCTGGAAGACGCCAAAGAGGATGTGATCCCGATTATCCGTAAATTTCTTACCGAAAACCCCTTGCGGACGCAGGGCTCATGACTTCCGGCGGTTTGACCAACATCGCGGCACATTTGCCGGAGATGGCCCGTCGACAGCCTGATACCCCAGCCATCTACATCCCGACCGGTCGTGGTCAACAGTACCGCCAATACAGTTTCAAACAGCTTGATCAAGAATGTGACCGAATCGCGAATGCCTTGGAATCGATCGGGATCAGTCGTGGTATACGCACTGCGCTGATGGTGACGCCCAGTTTGGAGTTCTTTGCCCTGACCTTTGCGCTATTCAAGGTTGGTGCAGTGCCGATCATGATCGATCCGGGCATTGGGGTGAAGAATCTGAAGGTCTGCCTGTCAGAAGCGCAGCCGGAAGCCTTTATCGGCATTCCCAAGGCCCATGTTGCCCGGTTGCTGTTCGGCTGGGGGAAACCGACCCTGAAAATCCTGCTGACGGTTGGGAGCAAGCTGTTCTGGGGCGGATTTTCTCTGTCGAGTCTGAAAAGAAAATTTCCCGCAGGAAAATCTTTTTCGGTTGTTGACACCGATGCTGCAGATACGGCCGCCATCCTGTTTACCAGCGGCAGTACCGGAGTGCCGAAAGGCGTGGTCTATACACACGGCAATTTTATTGCCCAAGTCGAACAGTTACGACAAGTCTACAACATCCGGCCAGGGGAAATCGATCTGCCGACCTTCCCGCTGTTCGCTTTGTTCGCGCCAGCGTTGGGAATGAGCTCGGTCCTTCCTTTGATGGACTTTACACGCCCCGGTTCCGTTGATCCGAAGAATATCATCGGACCGATTCTGAAATTCAACATCACAACGATGTTCGGTTCTCCCGCGCTGATCAACCGGGTAGGGCGCTACGGTCAGGAAAATGGAGTAAAGCTGCCCACATTGAAACGGGTGATTTCAGCCGGTGCCCCGGTACCCGCGTCGGTGTTGAAACGTTTTACAAAAATGCTCAACGATGACGTGCAGGTGTTCACTCCATACGGTGCAACCGAGTCTTTACCGGTCTGTTCCATCGGCAGCTATGAGATATTGAGCGAAACCGCTTCCGCAACCGATCGTGGTATGGGGGTCTGTATCGGCAGGCCGGTCGCCAATATCAACTTGGAGATTATCGGCATCAGTGATGAGCCGATCGACTGGTGGGACGACTCGCTGAAGCTGCCAGCTGGTGAAATCGGTGAGATCGCCGTTTCCGGTCCACAGGTAACGCGCAGGTACTTCAACCGCAAGGAATCGACCAATCTGGCAAAGATCCTCGATCCGGTCAATGCGACCTTTTATCATCGCATGGGGGACCTCGGCTATCGAGATGAACAAGGGCGTATCTGGTTCTGCGGGCGTAAGGCGCATCGTGTCACCTGCCAAGAACAGACACTTTTTACTATCCCCTGCGAAGCGATCTTCAATACCCATGGCAAGGTCTTCCGTTCGGCTCTGGTTGGAGTCGGCGCGCCCGGCCGGATGGAACCGGCAATTTGCATTGAATTGGAACAGGACGTCTCAAAAGAGGAACACGCGCGCATTCTGCAGGAGTTGAAACTGATCGGCAAAAAACATGAGCTGACCAGATCTATCAAACATATCCTGTTCCACCCAGCATTTCCGGTCGATATCCGCCACAATGCCAAAATTTTCCGTGAAAAACTGGCTGTCTGGGCCAAGGGGAAGTTGCGATGAAGGCCTTGGTGACCGGTGGTGGCGGCTTCCTTGGCAAGGCGATCGTCAAGCTGTTGCTTGAGAAGGGGGGGCAGGTACGTTCCTTCTCGCGTAGCGAATACCCAGAGTTGGCAGCATGGGGAGTCGAGCATTGTTGCGGTGAACTGTCGAGTGGTTCGGCACTTAGAGCAGCGGTTCTCGGCTGCGATATCGTTTTTCATGTCGCTGCAAAGGCCGGTGTTTGGGGTTCTTTTGACGATTATTATCAGGCAAATGTTGTCGGTACTCAAAATGTTATTCAGGCTTGTCGCGAGCATGGCGTTCAAAGACTGGTCTATACCAGTTCGCCGAGCGTTGTTTTCGATGGTTCCGATATGGAAGGCGTTGATGAATCGGTCCCTTATCCGAATCATTTTCACGCCTATTACCCACAGACCAAAGCCTTGGCCGAAAAACTAGTGCTTGCCGCCAATGATCAGGAATTGGCGACCGTTGCCTTGCGACCGCACCTGATCTGGGGTCCCGGTGACAGCCATCTGGTGCCACGAATCCTGGAACGCGGCGCTAAAGGTGCGTTACGCAAGATCGGTACTCGCGAGTGCCTGGTTGACACCATCTATATCGATAACGCTGCAGAGGCCCATTTGCAGGCGGCAGAGAAGCTGGATATTGGCAGCGAGGTTGCGGGAAAGGCCTATTTCCTTTCCAACAACGAACCATTGCCGTTATGGGATGTCGTGAACCGGATTCTGGCCGCAGGCAATGTCCCACCAGTGAGCAAAACCATCTCTCCTCGCTTGGCTTACGCGATCGGCGCCGTACTGGAAAATATCTACCGCATTTTCAGGTTGTCGGGAGAACCGCGCTTGACCAGATTTGTTGCTCGAGAACTTTCCACCGCTCACTGGTTCGATTTGAGTAACTCGCAAAACGATTTCGGCTATCATCCGAAAGTTTCGATCGACGAGGGGATGCGTCGTCTTCAAGCTTGGCTGGAAAAAGCGAAATGATGCCGTTGGCGGTCGGAACCTGGCAGTTCCCTCCTGATCGATTATTTCTGCCGGACAAAGAACTCCACCTTTGGCGCTTTCGGCTCGATTTGTCGGAAGATTCGATCGAGGCCTTACGACATGCGTTGTCCGAAGATGAAAAACGGCGGGCTGATCGGTTGCTGCTCGCGAATAAAAAAAAGCAATTTATCGTTGCTCGATGCCGGTTGCGCGAAATCCTCGCGAGCTACATGGATCTTTCCCCAGAAAAGCTTCAGTTTGAATATGGTCCGCAGGGCAAACCGAAACTTCTGCTTAACGATAATATTATTCGCTTCAACTTGGCTCACTCCGGGTGTTTGGCGCTGCTCGGCGTAATCAAGTCGGAAGAGGTCGGTGTTGATCTTGAAAAGATCGACAGGAAATTGGCTTTTAGCCGATTGGCGGAACGTTTTTTTACCGAAGATGAACGATTCGCTCTTGCCCAAGCGTCTGAAGTTCGCAAAAGAAGGGTCTTTTATCGGCTCTGGACAACAAAGGAAAGCCGACTGAAAGAGCGGGGAAGCGGCTTCTCTTCTCCAAACCCGTCTCAGCCCCTACCAACCTTTACGCGTTTGTTTCCGTTGCCTCAAAATTACCTTGGGGCTATCTCCTGTTCGCAGTGGATCGACTCCATAAAGAAATACCACCTGCGCGATACTCGCTGACAACCATCACCTGTGCTATTCTAATTGTTATTCCAACTCCTTAAACGGACAGAATAGTCATGAAACGACAATTATTACTTGCGCTCGGTTGCATTCTTTTGATTGCCGGATGGATGAGCGCTTTCTTAATGCGTGCCTTTCCGCAACAAAGCGATTTCTTTTTTTTGGTTCCGGCCCTTTTGCTCGGGATCGGTGTCGGTGTCACACTGAAGGTGCTGAGTGCTATGCGAACTTCCGTTGTCGTGATTTTAATGGCAATCGTCTCGGTCATCGCCGTCAATCAGGTTTATCCGGACGGTAAAATTTCCGTCACCGGTTTCTTACAACGGATGCAGAATGAGGTCCCAAAAGGCAAGCCGGTCAAAATCGAGGTACTTGAGTCTGACCGGCAGGGAGTTTTCGCCAGCGACCGGACTCTTAACAGCATGGTCGATCTACGGGTTCAGCTGTTTGCACGCATACCCGGCGGCGGGCGGATGCTGGCGTTTGACGATGCCGGACGGCTTTATGTGACGATTCCAAAACTGGGTGCGGTCTATCAGCTGACTGATCTGAACGGCGATGGATTTGCCGATCAATCGCAACTGTTCCATTTCGACATGGACCGTCCGCATGGTCTGGTTTGGGATAAGGACAAACTTTACATCGCGGAGACTTCGCGGCTATTACAGCTGGCCGACAAAAATAAAGACAATCAGGTTGATGAGGTCAACGTTGTACTCGATGACCTGCCGGACGATGGGGGGCATTGGACCCGCAGTCTGGCCAAGGGTGCTGACGGTTTTTTATATCTCTCGATCGGTTCCCGCTGTAACGCTTGTGAAGAGAACGACTTGCGGCGCGCGACCGTTATGCGTGTCAACCCGGTGACGGGAGAAACGGAGATCTTTGCCAAAGGACTGCGAAACAGTGTTGGCCTTACGTTCTCACCTGACGGAAAAATCCTCTGGGGCAGTGATAACGGTCGCGACATGTTAGGTGACGATCTGCCTCCGGATGAAATCAATCGTCTAGAAAAGGATGGTGATTATGGCTGGCCATACTGCTATGGGAACCGTATCCCTGACCCCGACCTCGGCAGTATGGCGCGCTGTAAAGAAACCGTGTCAGCCGCAGTCGAACTGCAAGCTCATTCCGCGCCATTGGGGATCGCCTTTGGCGATGGTTTAAAAGCACCGTCCACTTATCAAAAGAGCATGTTTGTTGCGTTTCACGGTTCCTGGAATCGCAGCGTCCCGACTGGCTACAAGTTGATCCGCATCCCCTTTACGAATGGACAACCGGAATACGCTAAAGAATTTCTTTTCGGCTGGTTTCAGGATGGGAAGGCCTGGGGGCGGCCGGTTGCGCCGGTTGTCGGCCCGGACGGCAGCCTTTACTTGAGTGATGACCTGGCCGATGCCATCTATCGGATCAGCTGGATCGAGTAAGAGTAATTCGTGAAAAAACTATTGCTGATTCTGATCTTCCTGACATTGCCTTTTGCCGCTCAGGCAGAGGTCAAAATTATCGAAGTAAACCACCGCTCTGCTGCCGAACTGGAAAAGCAGGTCCGCGAAGTGCTGGGAGAAGGCGAGAAAGTGCAAGCGGCAGGTTCACACCTGGTATTGATCGCTAATGGAGATACTTTGGAAGCTGCTGAAAAGTTGATCGCGCTCCTCGACACAGAACAAAGCAATCTGGTAATCAGAATTCGCCAACAGGTATCATCGCAACTTGTTGCCGAAGACGCTTCGGCCGCGGTTCATTATGGGAACAAAAACGGAATTTCAACCTCAGGCTCTGCGGGATTTAGACGCGGCAACACGGAAAGTTCCCAGGAACAGCAATTACAGGTTGTGGAGGGAGGGAAGGGACTGATCGAAATGGGTCGGGACATTCCATTTTCCGAAAAATGGGCAGTCGTGACCGGGGGAAATACCGGTTATTCACAAGAGATCGCCTACAAAGCGATTGTCACCGATTTTTGGGTGTCACCGGAACAGGTCATTGGTGAGAAGGTTCTGGTGGATGTTGAGCCCTATGTCGCCGATGCCGAGCAAACCGATTCACAGGCACCTTTTATCGATTTTTCCCAGTTGCTGACCCGGCTACAAGTCCCGCTGGGGGAATGGTACCCCTTAGGTAGCCAATTGATGCAGCGTGATAAAGTCAGTCGAGCAATAATTTCATGGCGCAGCAGCGGTAACAAGGTTGATCGACAGTTGGAAATCAAAATTGATAAGGTTAAGTGATTTATTTTCTTGACACTCCTGATCTGATTTGGTACTTCAATGCGCACGTCAATACGGCATGATCGGCCCCGTCGCCAAGTGGTAAGGCAGAGGTCTGCAA